>JAYFPQ010000088.1:0-37729 GCA_034927595.1 Christensenella sp. | reverse complement strand
ACCAGCGCGCCAATCAAGCCCACGTCCATAAATCCCGCGCCGAGCGCAAGGCCTTCGCCGACCGCCCAGAACATGTAGACCGTGTCGATCGGGTCCTTGATGGCCGTGCGGAAACGAACAATGGACAGCGCGCCGACCATGCCGAGGGACAGCGTCAGGTTCGAGCTGATGAGCATGATCACCAGCGCGGAGACCATCGTCAAAAGAATCAGGCTCAGGTTGAACGAGCGCGAGTACACAACCCCCGCGAACGTCTTCTTGTAGATGAAATACAGAAATCCGCCGATGGCCAGCGCCATCACCAGCGTCAGGATGACCTGCAGGGGATTGAGCGTGCTGGAAAACAGATCCTTAATGTTGAACGCGGTAGCAAGCGGGTCGGACGCCGCGCGCAGAATGGGATTCATACGTTACCTCCTATACATCGTCTTGATGCAAACTTCTTCAGCGCGCCGGCGCTGGGAATACCAACTTTAAAACTCGTACTGCCGGCAGAACACATATTTGCTCGCGGCGGTGCGTTGGGACGAACCCAGCGTCAGGAGCTCCTGCACATAGAGCGGCAGGCTCTCGTTGAACTTGATCTCGAGGATCATACAGTTGTTCAAATCCCAGACGGGATAGGTCACGACGTTTGGATTGAACAAATCTGTGCAACGCATGGCGGTGCGAACGTTTTTATCAAACGTAACGCGGACGTCCTCCGCCGGAAACACATAGGGTTCGCGCGTGTAGTCCACGAGCACCTTCGGGCGCAGGTGGTTCGAAACGAAGATTCCGTAAAACTGCATCGCGAGCGGATCGGGGTTGCGCTTGAGGCACTCGAACTTGCCGCGCATGATCTCTTCGCAGTCTTCCCGGCTGATGGACACGCTGTCCTTCTTGATGTATTGGCCTTCCTTGTGCTTGCGCTCAAGCTTGATGGCACTGTCCGAATAGTTGTAGATGCGAATGCGGAATTTGTCGCGCGAGCCAACGCCGCTCGTCTTTTCCCAGAGGGCGGAGTCAAACGGGTCGTCGAAATACAGGCTCCGAATCAGGTATTCACCGCCGCTGAGCGAGGCGTGGTAGTCCTGCTTGAGGCACGCCTTGATGCGCGTGGCGAGCAGCTTGTGCTCCCCCTCGGAGATGATGTATTTCAGTTCGTGCCGGTATTGCTTGCCGGCCAGCTCTCGATTATTCGCCATTTGCCGCCGTGTCTTCCAGTGTTGATACGCGGCCGAAGATGCTCATCATCTCCGAGTCGCTGAGGCTAAAGTACTTTTGCACGTACTTGAGGCTGTATTCCTGGTAGTGATTCGCATAATCGCGACTGTTGTCGCAGTGCTGCTGCCAGGAACTGTAGTTGATGCTGTCCCAAAGATCGACGTCAAACTTCATTTCCTCGGCAATGTTGCCCTGCAGGCGATCCACCATTGCGTTGATCTTCTCCGGAGTATACACCTCGTTGAG
The DNA here is from genome assembly GCA_034927595.1 of Christensenella sp. Classification (GTDB taxonomy): domain Bacteria; phylum Bacillota; class Clostridia; order Christensenellales; family CAG-138; genus UBA7703. The sequence goes on along the minus strand of JAYFPQ010000088.1, from coordinate 36,277 downwards.
CATAATCGCCACTTTTTCGAGGAACATCTGCTTGAAGGTCGGGTTTTGCAGCAGCGCGCGAATCAGCACCGTCGAGGTGGCCTTGCTGGAGCCGTGCCCTTCGGGGTTGAAGTAGCGGGAGTAGAAGTCCCTGCGGTAGCCGCTGCTGTACTCATCCTTGTTGTCGTCGTTGCGGTTCATCGCCCAGCAGAAGTCGTAGAGAATCCAGCGCCACTTGTTGTCCTGTTCGGGACTGCGCCAGGATTTCACGTTGCCGGAGTCGGTGTTGCCAATCACGATTTCCGCCGCAACATAGGTCGCGTAGTTTTCCGTGTCCATGAGCGTGTTGATGTGCTCATAGTTCGAGGGATTGCTCAAATCGTTGCTTCCGGCCCACTCCACCATCTCGGTATAGTCTTCCCAGCCGTTGCCTGCCAGCACGCAGAACTGGTTTCCGTTGCCGTAGAGCAGGTCGACCGAGTCGGGGTTGGAAAGATGGAACCGCGAGGCGATAAAGTCCTCCTTGATGCGTTCCATGAAGTCGTAAACACCCCAGTATTTTCCATCGATGAGCACAACAACCTGTTTGTGCGCCTGCACCACGACCGCGCGATCTTCCGGCAGGCCGTTGTTGCCCTCCTCAAAGAGCGTGGTCACCAGATTGTCGCGAATGCGGCTGTAGGTCGCGTCCTGCGCGCTTGCGCGGAGAATCAGCGATTTATAGGTCGTGCTCGTTCGATTCTCAAAGAACGGATAGCTGAACACGGAGTCGCCATAGGCGCCTTTGGCAATGATCGCAAGGCCCTTTTGCTCGTTGTTGCGCGAGAACTGACCCTGAATCTGGACGACGCCGTCCCCGCTGAACACGGAAACGCCGCTGGCGTCGATGTAGTCAAAATGCACGTCGCGTTCCCAGTCCCGCCCAAGCGGATCGGGATGGGACTTCGGCTGTGCGTTGAAGTTTGCAAGGTTCCAGTTCGGGTCGTTCATGCCTGCGGTCATGCGGATATCGGTCGGCAGCTGCCCGGAGGTTTCGGCATAGTCGTCGCCGACGACGTAGATGCCCGTATCGGGGTCCCAGAAATTCGCCGGGTCGGTTACGATGCTGATCACCGGCAGCGAGAAGCGGTGGCTCTGAATCGTGTTCTCGCCCGTGTAGACCACATAGGTCTGGCTGGCGACGTCGCTCGCCATATATCCGCTCTGAAACGCGCGCACGCGCAGCGGCGTCGTTTTCGAGATGGAGATTGAACCATTGTAGCGGTTGGAGCTTTCGGTCGGCAAGGTACCGTCCGTCGTGTAGGTTGCGGTGCAGTTTTCCGGAACCTCAATCGTCACCTGCTGGGGGCTGTCAAACGTGCCGCCCGGCGTGAGAATCTTCGGCTTTTCCGCATATCCGGCAAAGCCAGCGCCGTTCGCTGCGTTGGGCGTCGGCTTTTCGTAAAACAGCAGGCTGGTGTCCGAGCGGCCGTAGCTCACGTCCGCGTGCGCCTTTGGCACCTGGAGCTTATCGAGAATTTCTCCTTCCGGCGAAAACAGAAAAACCACGCCGCCCGCGGAGGAGAGCCCGAAGTTCGTTTCTAGATTATTTTTTTTTTGCGCGTCGGCAACGTTCTTACCCGACGCGAGAACCGTTAAATATTCGCCCGCATCGAGCGTGACATTGGGAAACACCCACTTGGCGGGGTTCTTTGCGTTGTTGCTCAACGCATACCCTCCAAGCGCTATGGGCGATCCCGTTTTGTTGTGAATCTCAATCCAGTCGTAATAGTTTCCGTCCGGCTGCTTGAGCGTGGATACGTTCGCGTTGAGCACTTCGGAGATTACAATGTCCCCTGTTCCGAAGGTCAGGGTCTTTGTAAACGCCTGCAAACCGGCGTTGTTGTTCGTGTAGCCCGGCGTCGGCTGGGAGTTGGGCGCCCAGGCGCCCGTTCCGTCGGGATTGCGCGCAATGCTGATGTCCGTCTCCGCGCGGGTGTAGTCGTATTGATCCAGAATCCGGCCCGCGGGGGTGGCGAACACAACGCTTTCCTGATAGGAAGCGAGCCCAAACGGCGCTTCGATCTGCTCCGCGCCGTCCGGCGTTTCGCGCCCGGTGCAGTAGATCAACAGCACGCCGTTGGCGGCAATCTTCGTTCCCTGCGGGAGGGTGTATTTCAACGGCTGGGTCGGGGAATCCGAAATGCCGTAGCCGGAGAGATCCACCTCATTGCCCGTGGTGTTGTAGAGCTCGATCCAGTCGCAATAGAAGCCGTCCGGCCCAATCAGCGTGGAGGCGTTGCTCGCCATAAATTCGTTGAGGTATACGCCAATCGCTTCGTCCGCCGTTGCGGAGAGCGTCGCCAGATACTGTGCCGCGCCCTCTTCCGTATTCGGGTAGCCGGGGCTTGGCGTCATCTCTTTCCAGACGGTTGTATCCTCCGCGCTGCGCCCGAGGGAAGAACCGCTGGCAACGGGTTTGAGCTGAATGCTGTCCACCACCGTACCGGAGACGGTGGATAGAATCACCTCGTCCGACGCGGAGAGCTTAAACGGCGCATGCATCCGCCCGCGGGTAGCATCCCCACTGCAGAACACGACGATATAACCGCGTGGTTCGAGTACCGTCCCTTCCGGGAACGTCCACTTTGCCGCGGAGATCAGTTTATCCGTTAAACCGTAGCCAGAGATGTCCAGCTTGGTGTCCGTGTTGTTGTAGAATTCAATCCAATCTGGAAAATCGCCCGTCTCGTCGGGCACCGCGCCCTTGTTGCTGGTCATGACCTCGTTGATCTCAACCTGTGCAACGGCATCCTCGGGCGCCAGCGATCCGCCGCTTCTTAAATAAAGAACGAGCGCAACGGCGCAAACGCCAAGCAGCGCTATAATCAATAGCCTGCGCGCAGCCGCCGCTCTCTTTCTTCGTTTTGCCATGATATTGGTACTCCCTTCGCGAAGACGCGGTTTCGCATTTTCGCAACGTCCAGTTTACCATATGGCCAATGCCCTGCCAATGATACCCCGTGAATATTCACAAAATGTCCGAAATATACCACAGTTGCACCACATCTGGCTATTCTGCGGTTTTCAACCGATATTCCTTATAGAACGGCCAGCAGAATGACGGCGACAAACAGCGCGACGAACAGAAACACACCGCCAAGAATCGTAAAAACGCGGGTAAACGACTCCATCTGCCGCGCGTCCTCTTCGATATAGACGCGGCCAATGCTCTGTGGATCGTAATAAACGGTTACCGTCTGCCCAACGAGCAGGTTGGTGGAGCCAGAGTAATTGGAAACATACTGGTACGGCTTTCCGTCGATGGAAAAGCTATAGACCGCGCGAACCCCGGTGGAGCCAAAGGAGCTTTGGTACGCGACGACGGTGCCTTCCGTCGAAGCGCTGCAAAGCGCGCGCCTGCGGTTCTGCGAAGCGCGAAAGCCGAGCCCGACGGCAAGAAACGTCAGCCCGATGATGCCGAACGTTCCGGAAAAGATATAGGTGAACAATTGGGCGAAGCTGATGCTCGTCATGGGAATCAATGCGGTCATAGTGATCTCCTAATTACGCGAAATGCGTTATTCTTCTGTCTTCTCGTTCGACGCGGGTGTTTCTCCGCTTCGGAGTTTTTCGCGTCGCTCGTGGTTTTCCTTGATCTTCGCTTCTTGCCCCTGGTCGGACGGGCGGTAGTATCGCCTTCCTTTCAGCGAGGGCGGCATATAGTCCTGCTTGACCCAATGACCGGGAAAATCGTGCGGGTAGAGATAGCCCTTGCCGTGGCCGAGCCTGCCCGCTCCGGCAAACGAGGTATCCCGCAGATAGATCGGCACCGGCTCGTCGAAGCTCGTCTCCGCGTCCGCCGCCGCCTCGCCCAGCGCGACAACCACACTGTTGGACTTTGGCGACTCGCAGAGAAAGATGATTGCCTGCGTGAGCGAGAGTCGCGCTTCCGGCAGGCCGACATGGTCGAGTGCCTGCGCCGCGGCAACGGCCTGCACCATCGCCTGCGGGTTGGCAAGTCCAATGTCCTCGCTGGCGTGCGCAATCAGCCGCCGCGCAATGATGCGCGGATCAACCCCCGCGTACAGCAGCCGCGTGAACCATGCAATCGCCGCGTCGGAATCCCCGCCGCGAAGGCTCTTGCAGAACGCGGAGAGCATGTCGTAAAAGAGCTGTTCGTCGCACTTGATGACCTTTTTCTGGCTGGACTCGGCGGCGATTTCGCGCGTGATGCGCACCACGCCCATTTCGTCCGCCGCGGTGGTCAGCACCGCGAGCTCCAGCGCGTTGAGCGCGTTTCGGCAGTCCCCGTTTGCGATGGCGGAAAAGGTATGCAGCGCTTCCTCGTCCAGTTCGACGTTCATCCGCCCGAAGCCGCGTTCCTCGTCCGCGAGCGCGTTTTGCACCGCCTGCTCGACGTCCTCGCTGGTCAGCGGATAAAACTGAAACACGCGGCAGCGGGAGACAATGGCGCTCGTCATCGCGATCATCGGGTTTTCCGTCGTCGAGCCGATGAAGCGGATCGTGCCCTTTTCGAGCGCGGGAAGCAGCGAGTCGCTCTGGGTCTTGCTCCATCGGTGGCACTCGTCGAGCAGCAGGTAGGTTGGCTGGCGATAGAGCTTGAGCCGTTGCTCCGCTTCCTCCACGATGGCGCGGAGTTCCTTTACCCCCGCGGTGACGGCGTTGAGCTTGACAAACGCGCCGCCGGTCGCGTTGGCCACAATCGCGGCCAGCGTGGTCTTGCCCGTACCCGGCGGGCCAAAAAAGATGGAGGACTGCAGCCGGTCGGTCAAAATTGCGCGGCGCAGCAGCTTGCCCTCGCCGACAATGTGCTTTTGGCCGATGAACTCGTCCAGCGTGCGCGGGCGCATGCGATCCGCAAGCGGCGCGTTCTCTTCTATATTGCTTTGAAATAAATCACTCATTTTATCATTCAACTATTCTGGTTCAACCGGTTCAATCGTTCGTGTTTGTCCTTACGCGGACATTGTTTTGAAATAAATCACTCATTTTGTTTTCTGCTTCGGTTCGGTTGTGTGCGCTCAGTCCCCCGCGTTTGGGCTCGGATCGGGCGTTGGTTCAACGACGGGCAGTTCCCGAATTGCGACAATGTCGCTGGACGTTCGTCCGCCGCGATAGGGCTCGTTGATGAACCCGTTGACGCCAATCAGCACGCTCGAGCGCCCGCCGTCGAGGTTATACGCTCTTGCAAAACCGAGCTCCTCGCAGAGTTGGGAGAGATCCTGCATGGTCAGTCCCTTGGACTCCTTGGTCCGCCCGTCCACCACGAGAAACGCATAATGCCCCGGTTCATAATAGCCCAGTACGGATCGTGGGTTCTCCGTCTGCACGGCGCTGCGAAATTTCGTTTTCGCGTGGCTTGCTTCGTCCAGCAGCGAGGGACCGAACACCCAGGTCTGGTAGACGCCCATGCTTGCAAGCGCTTCCTTCGTGAGTTGACGGTAATCGTAGGTGCGAAGCTCGCCGTTGTTGAGCAGCACCGCGAGATCCCAATCCCGCGTGACGTGGTTCACATAGGTTTCGCCGTTTCGAACGACCGGGCCATAGTAGTGCTGTGTATAATAGTCCCCGTTCATGGCGACCAGGCCGCCGTCGACGGAGTCGAACATCTGCCGCACCGTGGCAGCCGAGCCGCCAAACTCGCCCTGGCTGAACGCGGTCACCAGGCAGGCCAAATCCTGCACGCAGATGTCCGCCAGATGATACCGGCTGTCGCCCATTTCTCCGCTGGAAACCGTTATCGATACATTCTCGCTGCGGTATCCGCCATTCGATTCGGTCTTGACGCCCGTGTAGGAAAAGCAATCCATGAGCCGCTCGCTGCAAAGTCCCGTGGACACCCGCGCCTGAAACGCCTTGAGGTCGGGAATGCTGCCCACCGTATACAAAAGCATTGCCCGCGCGTCCCCGCCGGTGAACACGTCGTTGTCGGTCAGGTCGAGGTCCGGTCGGGAAGCAACCGTAATGGCGCCGGAGCGGAAGTCGCGCAAAAACCGCGCGGCCGCCGCGGCGGAGAATACATCGGCGTTCGTCGGCGCAGTCGCGGCGCGTGCGCTCGCCGGAAGGCCCAGCATGCACACGCAGAGCAGCGCAGCCAACACTCGATTGACCGAATGGTTTCGTTTCATCCGTTCACCGCCGTCCGTTTCCCGTCAGCGCGATTGTTCCGCGTCCGCGCGCGGTTCGCATAGATAGAGGATATCGCTGACCGTGCGCCCGCCGTCCGGGTTCGTATTGAGCACCTTATTCTGCGTGGTCATGACGGAGGAGTTGCCGCCGTAGAGCATATACGCCTGCTTGCAACCCAAGGAACCGAGCAGATCCGCCAGTTGGGTCAGCGTTGCGCCCTTAGACTCTGGATTCTGGCTGCCGTCCACCACGACGAAGCAATAGTGTCCCGGTTCATAGTAGCCAATCGCGGTGCGCGCGCTGTGGGAGTCCATCAGCCGCTCGCTGTTGATGCTTGTCAGCGGCGCTCCGTCGTCGCCGAGCAACCGCGGCCCTCCGGACCAGGTTTGGTACACGTCGCTCTGTTCCAGCGTTTTTATTGGCATCGAATCGGCGGCATAGGTCTTGAGTTCGCCGTTTGTGTAGAGCACGGCGAGGTCCGACCCGCGATCCACCGTGTTGCGATACCAGGTGCCGTTTCGAACCAACGGGCCAACCTTCTGGCTGGAATACCCGTCCCCGTTGATCGCGAGAATCGCGCCGTTTCGCTGGGCAATTTCCTGCGTCAGCTCCCGTGCGCCGAGGTATGCGCCGCCGGCAAACGCGGTTTGAAAGCTGCTCAAATGCTGCACATAGATATCCGCAACGAGATAGACATAGTCCTCTCTCGTGGATCGCGTAATGGTCACGCTTACGTCGCGGCTCTGGTAGCCATCGTTCTTCATCAGCGTTCCGCGGTAGGAAAAGCGATCCATGTGCCGTTCGCCGAGCAGGCTGTCCGGCGTTACGATGGAAAGCTGCGAAAACGAGTCGATTCGCCCGGTAGCAAAAAGCAGTATGGCGACCGCGTCCGGCGAGCCAACCTCCATATTGCCCGTTGCGTCGGCAGCGGCGCTCTGCTGCGCATTGAAGGACTCGTATCCCCCCGCCGCGCGGAGCGTCTTTGCCGCGTCGGCGGCGGTGACGAAACCGTCCGCATCCGTGTCTCCTGTGCTTCCGGAGGCCGCGTGAGCAACGCCAAAAACGAGCGTCATCAGCACGCAAAACACCAGAATCAGCGGAATCTTTCGGTTCATTTTGTCCGTCCTTTCGCCCCCTGCGGATGGTCAGCGGATAAAACCCTAGCATTCATCATAACACGTTTCGCGGGAATGTGGTAGAATGATCCTGACGGTAGGTTTCCTTACGGATTGTTGTCTGCGCGCTTTTTTTGCGCGTAGAGCGCGAATAAGATTGAAGTACCCCGTTTTGTTTTGGAAAGGGTGAACCATAGTTATGAAGATCGGTCAATTCAGCGATTCCTTCCTGCCGATTGTCGACGGCGTCGGCCGCGTGGTCTATCACTACGCGACGGCGCTGAGCAAGCGCGGCGAGGAATGCTACGTCATCGCCCCCATGTCGGACACCGGATTCCGCGGCGGATACCCCTTTGAACTCGTCGATTTCATCAGCATGGAGCTGCCGCGCCAGCGCCAGTACAGCACGGGCATACCGTCGCTCGACACGCACTACGACGCCAGAATGCGCAGCATCAGTCTGGACATCATCCACGCACATTCGCCGTTCATCGCGGGGCTCGAAGCGCAGCGTCTCGCGCGGCGGCGGAATATCCCCGTCATCGGCATGTTCCATTCGCGCTACTATGACGACTTTTACCAGTATACCCGCGCGGAGATGCTCGCCAACATTGCGGTGGCAACCATCGTCAATTTTTACCAGCGCTGCGACGAGGTATGGACGGTGAGCCAAAGCTCCGCCGAAACGCTGCACGACTACGGCTATGTCGGCGAGATCGTCGTGATTCCAAACGGCACGCCGGACGTGGATCCAAACCCCGCGCGCGCAACGGCGGCAAAGGCACATTTTCAGCTGCCGGACGAACCGATATTGCTCTATTGCGGCCAGATCAACTGGAAGAAGAACATCCTGCGGATTCTCGAAAGCTGCGCGTGTTATCATCGCAAGGGCAACCCATTTACCCTCGTGCTCGCCGGTCAGGGGCCGGACAAGAATGCGATTGCGCAAAAGGTTGACGAGCTGGGTTTGAGTGATTGCGTTCGGTTCACCGGGCACATCACCGACGAAGAACTGCTCTACGGGTTGTATGAGGTTGCCGACCTGTTCGTATTTCCTTCGCTCTACGACACCTCCGGCATGGTCATTCGCGAGGCGGCCGCAATGGAAACGCCGAGCGTCGTGGTACGCGGCTGCGCAACCGCAGAACCAATCATCGACCGTGAGAACGGCTTCCTCTGTGAGGATACGTCTGAAAGCCTCTGTGACATCATCGATCTGGCGCTCTCCGACCTCGCGGCGACCAAGCGCATCGGACAGTCCGCCCGAAAGTCAATCTATCTGTCCTGGGACGACATCGCGGCAACCTCGCTGGATCGCTACGCCGCGCTGATTGAGCGCTATCAGGCCAACCGCAAATAAGAATCTGCCAATCAATACAAAAGACGGGGCATATGCTCCGTCTTTTTTTGCGTTCGTATTCGTTATATCTCGCGAAGGACAAGATCCGTCGTGCTCTCGTTGACCGCTTCCAGCCGCAGCACGGGCGGACGCTCGGCATATTCGCGCCAGATCATCTCCCGCAGCGCCGTACCGTTGTGGTACCCGTGGATCGCGCGAATGCGATAGACGCCCTTGCTCCTACGCAGCGCGGCGTCCAGCGCGACGCGCGCCTGAAACTGCGTTTTCCCGTGCAGATCGAGCGTTACGGTCGCCTGCCCCGGCAGTTCCGCCTTACGCATCGGCTTGTGCCCAGGGAAAGTTCTTCCATTCGCCGCCATGCAGGCGGTGCATTTCTTCCGTGGCAAGCAGCCACTTGGCAACGCACTCCGTCTCGGGATAGAACTCGTAAAACTCCCCTTCAAAGAAGGTATAGATGCGTGAAACATCCGTGCACATGCCATAGGTCGGCAATAGCTTTGGCTCCAGATGGAACTGGAACGTTTCGCCGTCCTTCGTGCCGGTATAGGTCAACCCGCTGTGGTCAAGGCGCAGCTCGCCCTCGCCCGCAATCAGGCTCGTCGCGAGGTTCTTGAGCGGTTCGAACTTTGGCAGTACACCGAGGCGAACCTTCTCCTTCAGAAGATACGCCTCGTCGCGAATGGCCTGCCGAATCAATTTTCGCTCCTCGTCAAACCAGCGCCGCGGGGTGTCCGGCAGCACGCAGGAGTCGTCCAGCGGGTCAAAGCGATAGGTCGGCAGCAGCCGCGCGCCATTTCCGCAAGCGTCGCAGACAATGGTATCCCCCTGACCGCGCATGGAGAATTCCGTTCCGCAGCGGGGGCAGCGATACAGCAGCGTATGGAGTTGGTGGGCAATCCGCCCGCCGCCGTCGTAGCAGACGTTTGCCTGTTTGTTCCATTCGTAGTCGTCGTTCTGAATCGCGCGGTCCAACTCGATCTGGATCTCTTCCGCGCTCATGCCGGCGAGTTGCTCGGGCGAAAACAGCTTGTCGATCACGACGTCCACGCGCCCCGGCCGCTCGTCCAGGCAGTATTTCGTGCTGGTCAGGTAGCCGCCGGAAATTTTGGACACATACACCGGCACGCCAAAGTGCTTGAGCAGCTTTCCGCTGCCGATGGCACAGGGCTGGTTTCCTCCGCCGATGGAGCTCATGCCCTCCGGAAACAGAATTACGCGTCCGCCGCCGCGCAGCACACGGGCAATCTCCTTGATCGTATAGATATCCGGCGTGAAGTTCTTTTTCGGAATGATCTGCAGCAGGCGAAAGATAAACGCCAGATGCGAGCGAAAGAACTCGTTGTACCCCGCGACGAAATTGAGCGTTTCCGGCAGCAGCACCGCGCCGGTATAGATATAGTCCAACCGCGAGGCGTGGTTGCTCACGAGAATATAAGGCCCTTTGCACTTGCGCGGGTCGTCTTTGATCTCGGCGTGGACGCCAAGCTTTTTAAAATACAAGAGCCGCCAAAGATAACCGAGTATACAGTAAATCAGCTTCGGCGGTTGTTTGATCTTTCGTGAATGGAGCTTCTGCGCCAGCGTTTTTTGCTCGTTTGCCAAGACTGCGTTCCTCCTTCAGCGAGTTGAATCCCTGTTGAGCATTTTACCAAAACAAACGATGTCCGGCAATCCGGCGTTTGAGCGTTTGTAAAACAAAACGGCGAAACGCTTTCCGCGCTCCGCCGTTATCCATCCTATTGTGAGAATTTCTGCGCGCTTACGAGCCGCAGATACGCTCGAGGCTCTTGTCGTCCCCCAGCAGATAGATCGAGTCCTCCTTGTGGAACGGCTCGTTCGGGTCGATGTTGACGGAGACATGCCCGTCCCGCCGAACCGCGATAACCGACACGCCGTAGCGGTTGCGAACGTCAATCTGCGCAAGCGAGCGGTCAACCCACTCTCTCGGAATTTCGACCTCGTTGATGCTGTATTCATCCGAAAGGTCGAGCGAATCCAGAACGCCTTCGGCCACCAGCGAGCGCGCGAGGCGAATGCCGCCGTCGTGCTCCGGCTGAACGACGCGATCCGCGCCCGTCTTGATGAGCAGCTTCTGATGCAAATCGTCCTGCGCCTTGGCAACAATCTTATGCGCGCCCATCTCGCGGCAAAGCACCGTCGCCAGAACGGAGGCGCGAATGTCGTCCCCAATGCAGATGACGATGCAGTCGAAATTGCGGATGCCAAGCTGCGCAACCGCCCGCTCGTCCGTCGTATCCGCCTGAATGGCGCGCATGACGTTGTCCTTCACCATGCTGACGCGATCCGCACGCTTATCCACGGCGACGACCTCGTGCCCCAGCGTCGTGAGCATACGCGCGGTGCTTTGACCAAATCGTCCCAACCCAATGATGAGAAAACTCTTGCTCATGAAAACCTCTCCTTCACAAAAGACAATACTCTATCGTTCCGTTTGTCCGGTTCATCGAAAAACCATTAACCGATCAAAATCTCTTCCTGCGGATAATGCAGCACAACTTCCTTTGTCGTTCCCTCGACGAGGGACATGGCAACCGTGATGAGTCCAACACGGCCAGCATACATCAACAGGATTAACAAAACCCGCGTAACGTTCGACGTAACCGCCGTAACGCCCGTGGAAAGGCCAACGGTGCAGAACGCGCTCGTCGCCTCAAAGAGCTGGTTCACCATGCCAAGGCTGCCCGCCGGCATGTCCTGCTCGGAGAAGCTGAGCATGGTCGCCATCCCCAGCAGGAAGATGCCGCCCAGCAGCGTGATGGTCAGCGCGCGGCGAACCTGTTCCACCGGAATCGTCCGCCCGAAGATGACCGTTTCAAACTGACCGCGCAGGTATGCCCGCGCCGCGAGAAACAGCGTGAACACCGTTGTGATCTTTAAACCGCCCGCCGTACCGGCCGGGCCGGCTCCAACCAGCATAAACAAGATGCTGATGCCCTTGCTTGCGTCGTGCATCGAAAGCTGGTCGATGGTGTTAAAGCCCGCCGTTCGAAGGGTAACGGATTGAAACAGCGAGTTGACGATCTTATCGAACAGCGGCATGTTGCCAATGGTCTTCGGGTTTTCGTATTCAATCCAGAGAAACAGGAGCATTCCGGCCAGAATCATGAACAATGTGCCCACCAGAACAATCTTACTGTGCAGCCGAAGGCGGCGAAAATCACGCGTCTGGCGCACATTGAGGATGACGCCAAAGCCGAGGCCACCCGAAACGATCAACCCCATCAGGACGAACAACACATAGGGATTCGTTTTGTAGATCGTCATAGAGCGGTAGCCGCCCAACAGGTCAAAGCCCGCGTTGCAGAAGGCGGAAACGCTGTGAAAGATCGAATACCAGATGCCGCGGGCAACACCGTAGTCCGGAATGAACTGAAACGAAAACAGAATTGCCCCCACCAGTTCGAACGCCGCGGTTAAAAACAGCGCACCGCGCGCGAGCCGGACGATTCCGCCCAGACGGTTTTCACCGAGGCCTTCCGCCATGCTCAGGCGATCATGCAGCGAGATCTTGCGTCCGGTCATGGAAAACAGGATCATCGAGATGGTCATGATGCCGAGGCCGCCGAGCTGAATCAGAAGCAGAATCACGATCTGTCCAAACACGGTAAAATACGTTCCCGTATCCACCACAACAAGCCCCGTCACGCAGGAAGCGCTCGTTGCGGTAAACAGCGCGTTGATGAACGGAAGAGACGCGCCATTCTTGCTCGCGATAGGCAGCATGAGAAGCAGCGCGCCCGTTAGAATGATGAGTATAAACCCCAACGGAAGTACGTTGATTGGTTTGATACCGTGGTGCAATCGTTGCATAAGCCGGAACAGTTCCCCCCGCGCGGACCAAACCGCGCATTTTGCCGTTGAACAATTCTAAATCAACACAAAGGCGAAGCCATGCAACTCCCTTCCGGATTTGCCGTCTCGCCCTTGAAACGCCTACAGTATACCGGATTCCGTTTCGTTTTGCAAAAGAATTTCTTCACGGTCGGCCAAAGCATCCGTTTGCGCCACAATCGGCTTGATCCAGCGCATGGAGTGGAAATACGGAATCGTAATCACCAGTTTCGATACGTCGTCCACCGCGAGCATGATGATATAGGTCGTAAGAAACGACAGCTTGAACACAACCCCCGCGAGGATGACCGCGGGCAGAATGAACACATAGTGCGACACCACGTCCGTAATCAGTCCGACGCGCGTATCTCCGCCCGCGCGGAAAATGCCAACCACCTCGACGTAGGGAATGTAGCGCACGCACGCGTCGATTGCGAAGATCAGCAGCAGCGTCCTCGCGGTTTGCGAAGCGGTGTTCGAAAGATCAAATAGCCCGACAAGCGGATATCGCAATACCAGAATCAGCAGTCCGGCGGCTATCCCAAGCAGCGGTGTAAACACAAGGAACCGCCAGGCGTATTGCTTGCCCTGCTCAATATCGCCCGCGCCAATCGACTTTCCAACGAGGATGTTGCAGGCGTTGCAGATGCCGACGAAGAACACGAACACGAGCCCTTCAATCGTTCGCTCCACGGTCAGCGCGGCGTAGTTGTCCGTCCCCATGCGGCCGAGCACCATGTTGACGCCGATGATGGCAACGCTCCAGAAGAGCTCATTGAGCAGCACGGAGAGCGCTCGGCTCCAAAATTCTTTAAAAAAGCCTTTCAACGCGAAGATCTGCTTGAGCGGCGCAATCAGCACGTTCTTCTTTATTGCGGAGATGACGAACATCAGCACCGGGTTTGCCAGCGAGGAGATTGCCGTTGCCAGCCCCGCGCCCGCAACGCCCATCGCGGGCAGGCCGAACACGCCAAAGATAAAGATGTAGTTGAGCGCCGCGTTGAACGCTGCGGCAAAGCCGCTGGTCCACATTGGAATCTTTACCTGCTCGGTGCAGCGCAGCAGCGTGGAAAACGCAAGGTTGATCGAGATCGAAACATACGACACGCAGGCAAAGCGAAGGTAGCGCGCGCCTTCGGCAATCAACGCCGCATCCTCCGTAAAGATCTTCATGACAAACTCGGGAAACAGCGCAACGCCAATGGTGAAAAACAGGCCCATGGGAACCATGAACAGCAGCATCATGCCGTAGGTCTTGCGGATGCCTTCCTGATTACCCGCACCGTGGTATTGCGCAATGAACACCGCCGCGCCGGAGGACATGCCAAACGCGAGCAGTTCCACGAGGAACGAAGCCCACCCCGCGAGGCCGACTGCGGCAATGGAAACGTCGCCAAGCCGCCCGACCATCAGCGTATCGACGAGCCGGAAGGACGTCATCAGCAGATTCTGCAGCGCGATTGGTATCGCGAGCGGCAGCACCGCCAGCCAAAACGTCTGGTTAAAGAAGCCTTTGAGCCGTTTGAACATGTTGTCGTCCTCCTTTCGTAAAAAGGCGCCCGCCGGACGAATCCGCGGGCAGCCCCGAAGGTCATTTCGTTAGTTCGATCAGTATAGCAGGTGCTTTTGCCGAAAACAAGTATTGCGTGGATTTCTGCCCGGTTTCAGTCGGAATCCGGCAGAATCGTTGTAGTAAACTTGCTTCATCCGTATTCCTTCGGCAGAAACCCTATTTCGTCCGGGTATTCTGCTGAACGAACCATGGCTGCGTGTTGACACCGAACGCGAGAATGCCATGCGCCGCGAGGGGCGCAAGTATCGGCAGGGCGGTGACGACGTCCAGTCCATAGCCGCCGAATCGCATCCGGTGCACGACGAAGATCAGCAGCGCGATGGGAACGATCATCTGCTCCACACGGTGCCTGCGCAGAAACACGAGCAGCGAAAGCGCGAGGCCAACGTAGACGATCTGCAGTTCGTAGTCCAGCGCCTGTACGATGGAGAGATAGAGGTCTTCCCCTTCGCCGAGTTGCTCCACGAACAGGGCGCGCTCGCCGTAGCTTTCGCTCGCGGTCGCCGCCTGAATGCTGCCAAACGTCGGCTCGTTCCATTGCCCGGAGAACCGCAGCGCATATGCCTGAATCGCTTCGATGGGTGCTGCCTTCCATGTGTCGCGCATCTGCGCGAGCTCTTCTCGGCTCTGCTGCGAAATCCGATCAAAGTCGGCACCGTACGCGTCGTACATCTCCTCGTCGAAGTTGTCGTTCCAGCCCGCCGCCCGCCGGCTGGAGAGCGAATACCCCTTGCCCAGCGAAACGCCGGCGCGTGCTTCGAAGCTCGCCTGCACCACCGCGGGCAGCAGCAAGCACAGCGTGACCAGGATTGCCGCCGCAATCAGCGGCTTGGCCGCGCGCTCCCGCAGCGCCTGCAACAGCAACACCGCCGCAACGGCGCCAACGAGGAACCACGCGCTGGCATTCAATAGAACGGCGAACGCCGAAAACAACACAAACAGCGGAATTTCGTGTTTTCGCCCGTCCTGCAAAAACCGCGCCGCAAAGTACACGCCCCAGAGCGCAAACGCCAGCGCCGGAATACGACCGTTGATTTCGGTGCAGGCCAGGAGCGGCTGAACGCAGACGCAGAGCAGCAGCAACGTGAGAAACGAAACGCGGTTGTCGTCAAACACCAGCCGGGTGGTGCGCAGCACCGCGCCGTAACCGGAAACGAGCAGCAGCACGTTGATGACCGGTGCAAACACCCAGGTGCCTTCCTCCCCGAGCATACGCATCAGCGTTTCGAGATACAGCAAAAAGCCGAGCCGCTTTGGCGCGCTGGCAAAAAAGAAGTAGGCAAAGCTATTCGAATTGCTCAACGCGGTGTGTTTGCCTTCCGCCAATTCCGCCGCGCTGGAGCAGAACACCGCCGCGTCGCCGGAGGGCGTCGCCTGCACCAGAAACGTCCAGAGTATTCCGCCAATCGCGAGCGCAGAGAGGCAGAGGACTGCCGAAACGTTGACGAATTCTTCCGGTGGACGCGCGATGCGCAGCAAGCGAAACAGCGCGATGGCTACCACTGTGACCGCCAGATTGAGCCCAATTGGATCGACCGGAATGAATATGGTTCGTCCGCTTGACGAGGCGGGATCGAGCAGGTTGGTGGATGTTTGACTCAAATAAACAAAGACCAGCGCGATGATTAGCACGCTTGCCAGCAGAATCCGTTCCAGCGCGTTTGCCGCGCGATGTGCGCCGTCTGTTTCTTCGGCGTCCCGCCACAGCGGGGTTTGTGTGTCCATGTCACCGGCCTCCGGTTGCTTGCGTTTTGCGAAATCCCGTATGCATTTCGCGAAGTTTGATCGAGTAAAACGATTGTTATTCTTTGATCTGATTGGTTGTTCTTTTACGCGGCGCGATTAACGCCACTGTTCTATCCTTTTAGTTTCGCCCGGTCTTCGCCGTGCCTACTCCCGCGAGAACCGCGAGCGGCAGCGCCTGCATCCAGACGTCCGGCGCGTGTAAGGCGGGAACAAAACCCATCAGCATGCTCGCCGCAACCGCAAACAGCGCGGGCACCGCCCCATCCTCGCGATGCGCGAGCAGATGAATTGAGATAAGCAGCAGCCCAAGGTCGAGCGCGCGCAGCAGGTGCGGCTGCACTACGGCGGCAAATTCGGAAGCGGCAAGCGATCCCGAAGCGGAGAGCGCCTCCGGCAGAGGGAATAGAAACCACACCACGAGCCAGATCGCGACCGGCAGCGCTGCGCAGAGCACCGCGGGAAACACCCAGCCACTCTGTTTTCGCTTTGGCGCGAGTAGAGCAGCACCCAAGCCAGCGCCCGCACCCGCGAACGCCGTAAATAAGCTTGCCGCGCCGCCGAGTCCAAAGCCGACCGCCGCAAGATAGAGAAACTGCGTCGATTTCTGGCGCACGGCGAGCGCCGCCAGATAGATCCCCGCCATGGTCAGCGCGCGCAACAGCTCGGCAAGAAACGATGTTCCGGAGCCGATCAGGCTCGGCAGGCAGACGGCGATCAACAGAGCGGCGAGCAGCGTTCCGTCCGGTTTGGCGTCCAGCTCTCGCGCAGTTAAGAGCGCAAACGCGCACGCGGCGGCGAGGCAGAGCAGTCGTCCCATCGCAAGCGGATTGCCCGAAGTGGAGAAAAACGCGAATACGGCAATTCCGGCGGGGAGGATTGCGACGCAGGCAATGGAGAGCCAGCTTGGCAGGCGAAGTATACAAAGCAGCCGCAGTGCGGAGAGCGCGCAGACGGCGACGATCAGCTCCTCGACAAACCGTCCCCAGCGAAACGGGTCAATCGTGACCGTTCCGTAGACGAACAACGCCGCGAGCACAATGCCGACCACGCCCGCCGCAATGGAGACGGAGGCGGAGGAGGTTTTACTCGCGGTCCTTTTTGTCGAAGTTTTTTTTGCCAAACGGTGTTTGATTCCTCTCAAGTTTTCTTGCCTCCCTCGGATGAGGGAGGTGGCGCGCAGCGCCGGTGGGAGCGATTTTTTTCAACCTTATCTCTCCCTCAGTCACCTTCGGTGACAGCTCCCTCTCTGACAGGAAGCCTTATCTCTCCCTCAGTCACCTTCGATGACAGCTCCCTCATCAGAGGGAGCCAGAGAATTGGATTCGGCTATCCCTTGCCTCCCTCGGACGAGGGAGGTGGCGCGCAGCGCCGGAGGGAGCGATTTATTCTAGCTTTTCTCTCCCTCATCAGAGGGAGCCATGAGAACGTAAAGTCAATTCGTTATAACGGATTCTTCGCCGGGGTTCCGGCTTTGCGAGGATACTGCTTCGGCGTGGGCGCCAGTTTTTTGAGCAGCACCAGCTCGCGTGCACCGTAGCTCGCGGGCACGGCGACCCGCTCTGCCGACGCATGCAAAACCTCCAGTGCATGTCCGCTCGCGTTCAGCTCTTCCCCCGCGTCACCCTTGTACGCAATGCTGACCCCGCCAACCTTCACGAGCGGCAGCGTCAGCTCGCAGAGCACCGGCAGCGCGGACACCGCGCGGGAAAGCGCCGCGTCGAACTTTTCGCGGTAGCGCGGGTTCTGCCCCACGTCCTCCGCGCGCGCATGCACGCACTCCGCGGACAACCCCAACTCCTTGAGCACCGCCTCCAGAAACACCAGCCGCTTTTGCAGGCTGTCCATCAATGTAAGCTTGATGTCCGGTCGAACGATCAACAGCGGAATGCCGGGAAAGCCCGCTCCGGTGCCAACGTCCGCAACGCTCGCGCCCGAAATCAGATACGGCTCGGCAGCGAGTGAGTCGACAAAGTGCTTGTTGGCGACGTCCTCCGGCTCCGTGATCGCGGTCAGGTTCACACGCGTGTTCCAGTCGACCAGCATATTATAGTAGGTTTCAAACTGGCGAAGCTGCGTTTCGTTCAGCTCGGGACGGAGCTTTTTCAGTATCTCCTGCATCATGTCGTCTCCTCCGTTTTCGCAGCGTGAAAACCCCGCTTGAGGTAGATGAGCAGCACGTTCACGTCCGCCGGGGTCACGCCGGAGATGCGGCTCGCCATGCCGATGTTCGCAGGTTTGTGCTTGTTCAGCTTTTGCCTCGCTTCGAGGCGCAGGCCGTCCAGCGTTAGGTAGTCCACGTCCTGGGGCAGAGGGGTATTCTCCAGCGCGCGGTTTCGCGCAACCTGATCGAGCTGCTTTTGAATGTAGCCGTCGTAGCGCGCGAGGGTCTCGACGCGCTCCTCCGTCTCCCAGTCCAGCGGGGAGAGCGAGTGATAGATCGAAAGCAAATCCGTATAGCAGATGTTCGCACGTTTGAGCAGATCAAAGAGCTTTACCCCGTTTTGCGGAACGCTCTCGCCGCGCTCGGATAGAAGCTGCTTGAGCGCTTCGTCCGGCGGAACGAGTTTGCCCAACGAATCGAGCGCGGCTTGTACCCGCTCCTGTTTGCGCAGCAGGCGCTCGTGCCGCTCCGGCGAAATCAGTCCCGTTCGCAGTGCCTTTTCGGTCAGCCGCTCGTCCGCGTTGTCCTGCCGCAGCAGCAGTCGATACTCGCAGCGCGAGGTCATCATGCGGTAGGGTTCCGGCGTGCCTTTCACGGAAAGATCGTCCACAAGCACGCCGAGGTACGCTTCGTCGCGCCCCAGCGTCAGCGGTTCCTCATTGCGACAATACAGCGCCGCGTTGATGCCCGCGAGAAGCCCCTGCGCGGCGGCCTCTTCGTAGCCGCTCGTGCCATTGATCTGTCCCGCGCAGTATAAACCCGGCACGGCGCGGATGTTCAGCGTATGCGTCAGCGCGGTGGGGTCGATGCAATCGTACTCAATGGCGTAACCAAGTCGCATCACCTCGCAGCGGTGCAGTCCCGGCATCGAGCGCAGCATCGCAATCTGAACATCCCCGGGTAGGCTCGTGCTCATGCCCTGCACGTACATCTCGTTCGTCGTTCGCCCTTCCGGCTCAATGAAAATCTGGTGGCGCTCCTTGTCCGCAAAGCGGACGATCTTGTCCTCAATGCTGGGGCAGTAGCGCGTGCCCGTTGCGTTGATCTTTCCGCTGTACATCGCGGATCGATGCAGGTTCTCCTGAATGATCCGGTGCGTTTCCGCGTTGGTATAGGTTAAGTAGCAGGGCGTTTGTTCGCGTTCCAGCCTGCCGTTGAGAAACGAAAACGCTGGGGTCGGGACGTCGCCGTCCTGCCGCTCCATCTCGTCATAGTCGAGCGAGCGGCCGTTGACCCGCGCGGGCGTGCCCGTTTTGAAGCGCTGGAGCGGAACGCCGAGCTCCTTGAGCGCATCCGAGAGCGTCTCCGAGCGCAGCAGTCCCGCGGGCCCGCTGTTTCGCGAAAAGTCGCCAATCAGAATCCGGCTCTTCATGTAGACGCCGGTGCAGACCACCGCCGCCCGGCAGGCGTAGCGGAACCCCTCCGCCGTTTCCACACCGGAGATGCGCCCGTTTTCGGTCAAGAACCGGCTTGCCTCGCCCTGCGCGAGGGTCAAATTCGACTGCTCCTCCAGCGCGCGTTTCACGCGCTCGTGGTAGCGGCGCTTGTCCATCTGCGCGCGGAGCGAATGCACCGCGGGGCCCTTGCCGGTGTTGAGCATGCGCATCTGAATCAGCGTATCGTCCGCAGCAAGCCCCATCTCGCCGCCCAGCGCGTCGATCTCGCGAACAAGATGCCCCTTTCCGGTACCGCCAATGGCCGGATTGCAGGGCATAAGCCCCACCGAGTCCAGATTTAGCGTAATCATCAGCGTCTTTTGCCCCATTCGGGCGCAGGCAAGCGCGGCTTCCACGCCTGCGTGCCCCGCGCCGATGACCACGATATCGTACATTTGTGTTTCCTTTGCCATAGAATACTCAATCTTCCCGTCCGCATTGGCACGAAAGCTGTTCGCGCCTTGCACACGCGCATTTTACCACACCCGGCCAATCCTCGCAACGCGGCGCGCGGATACGAAACTTGCCCGCGACCCGCCGGAGTATGATATACTGGAAAAAACCGATCCGACGGGGATCTGCACAAGGGGGACTGTTCCATGAGCCGCATGCGCTTACTCAACGAAAGCAACGGTTCGTCGTTTGAAGGCTTCTGCATCGTCAAAAGCGTCAGCGTCAAAACCAACGTCAAGGGCACGGAGTATCTCGACTTCGTCTTCGCGGACTGCGAGGGCGAGTGCGCCGCCAAGCTCTGGGATTATAGTCGGGAACTGCACGGCGTTTACGACGCAAACGACGTCGTCAAGGTGCGCGGTTCCATTACGCTCTGGAAGGACACCGAGCAGCTCAAGATTGACAAAATCCGCCGGGTCACGCCGGAGGATGCGGTCGATATGGCAAAGCTCTTGCCCTGCTCGCCGTTTGATCCGGAATGGCTCTACGACGAGCTTTTCTCCCTTGCGGAGCATTTTTCGGACGACGATCTGCGCCGGCTCGTGCAATACCTGCTGCGTGAGAACAAGGATAAACTCCTGTTCTATCCCGCGGCGGTCAAGCTGCACCACGCGACGCGCGGCGGACTGCTGCACCACACCTGGACGCTGACGAAACTCGCCAAAGCGATCCTCGAAATCTATCCCGCGCTGGACGCCGACCTCGTCTACTCCGGCATGATTCTGCACGACATTGGCAAGCTCAAGGAGCTGGACACGGGCGAACTGGGCATTGCCAGCGGGTACACCGCGCTGGGTCAGCTCGTCGGGCACATCTCCATCGGCATTTCGGACGTCGCCGCCGCCTGCGAGCTGCTCGGCGTGCCGGAAGAGACGGCGATGCTCGTGGAACACATGCTGCTTGCCCACCACGGACAGGCGGAGTTCGGCAGCCCGAAACTGCCGATGTTCCCGGAGGCGGAAGTACTCGCGGAGATCGACCTTCTAGACAGCAAGATGTACGAAATGTTCGACGCACTCTCCGGCGTGTCCGTCGGCGCGTTCTCCGAGCGGCAGTGGGCGCTCGACAACCGCCAGATCTACTGCCACGGACACGGCCACCTGAAAAAAGGCGAAAGCAAGTAATC
The DNA here is from genome assembly GCA_034927595.1 of Christensenella sp. Taxonomy (GTDB): domain Bacteria; phylum Bacillota; class Clostridia; order Christensenellales; family CAG-138; genus UBA7703. The sequence goes on along the minus strand of JAYFPQ010000088.1, from coordinate 15,344 downwards.
GTACTGATGATAGAAACGACAGCATTTATAATCAGCAGCGCCCGGCGAAAGCCGGGCGTTTTTGCATTGATTAATTGTTCCGTGTACTCGTTACTTCTTCCCTCTTCGACTACGCAAAATCGCAATCACGGCAAACACAATTGCAACAATACAGATTTCAAAAAAGAGAATGCTTCTGATTCCAATGACAAGCGCAGGTTTCGAATTGGATTCATCCGGCGCAGGGGTTTCCGTCTGCGGTGTTTCCGTCGGCACAGGCGAGGCGGAGACGATAGGCGCTTCTTCGCCGCGCACTTCGGTAAAAATTTCGTCCAGTTCCTCCTGCGAAATCTGCTGAATCGGGTAGCCGTTCCATTCCGTTTCGCCGTTGGGCGCCCACTCGTCGGCGTAAGCTTCGGTGTAATAGAGCGTCGGGTAGGGGATGTTTGTCCCGTCTCTATCATATAAACGTGAAATATAGCCTTTTCCGTCCGGTGCTTTCTCTTCCTCGCCGAACAAAGCGTCTTCCAATTTCGCGGGAACACCCTTCATAAAGATCATCTCTTTCACCCCGATGCAATCTCTGAACGCACCGGATTGAATCGTGACGGCATCGGAAAAAAAGACAAGCGTTTGCAACGATTTACAATAATCAAAGGCATCCGTTTCAATTGTCTTGAGCGTTTCCGGCAACATTGCGGTGTTCAACGCATCACAAGAACCGAAAGCGGAGTCGCGGAGTACTGTTATCTTAGTATCCTCCAGATTGATGTTCGGCAAATCGCTGCAGTTATAAAATGCCTTTTCTCCAATCGAGCGAATGGCCGGACCAAACTGGATTTGCTTGAGACGCATGCAGTCGCCAAACGCAGAATCTCCGATCGTCGTCAGCTTTACAGGCAGATCGAGGCGTAGCAGCTCGTCGCAGTCGTAGAAGGCATCCTCTCCGATCGTTTGCAGCTCCTTCGGAAAATCGATTCTCTGCACCAAAGCCCGCTCCGGATCAAAATACCAATACGGCAGGCAGGCCAGATTGCACGCGGACTCTCCGATTGCACGAATGGAATCCGGAAGACCTGTTATCTCAATCGGCCCTCGGAAAGTTTCCAGATTTCCGGGTCCGACCAGTGTTTCCGTTTCTTTCTGAATGATCCATCCGTTTACATTGACAAAATAGGGATTATCCGCTGTGATTCGGATTTCTTTTGGACTAAAATACCAAAACCGATAACTGGCAAACGGGGTTATGCTCGAGACGCCTTTCCCAATCTCGATATACTCCACCTCGTCTGGAAAATGCGTGTGCCTCCATTTAAAATTCTCATCCGGCTTGTTATTGGTAAAGTCTTCCAGGCCTTCGTTTGCGGTGAGCCGAAGCGTGCCGTCCTGAAAAATCCATCCGTTTCCGGCTTCGTAACCGCTGTCCGCGCGCGAAGCAACCGGAGCAGCCGCCTGGCTGACCGATCGAACCGGCAAGGATTTTGCATCCTCCGCGCTCATTTGCCGTATCGGGTAACCGTTCCACTCCGTCTCGCCGTTGGGCGCCCACTCGTTGGCGTATTCCGCTGTATACAGAAGAGTTGGATAGGGGATTGGTTCTCCATCCGCATCCATTGAATTGCTGAAAAAGCATGTTCCATCTGCCGTCTTTCCCGTTTCGTCAAAGAGACGGGAGCCGATCCACGCGGGAACGCCCTTCGTAAATAGAATCGTTTTTAACTGGTCGCATCCTGAAAATGCCCCGTCGTTGATGACGATAAGATCGGAACAAACGATTACCGACTCTAGGTACCAACAGGAAAAAAACGCATCGCGCTGGATCGTTTGCAGCGTATCCGGCAGCACGATCTCCTTTAGCCCCGAAAGCGAAAACACATGGCTGTTCAATTCGGTGATTTGTGTGTCTTTCAGGTTGATGTGTGCCAGACTGTAGCACGAATAAAAAGCCTCCTTGTCGATGGTATCGACCGACGAACTCAACACCACGTTCTCCAGGGAAGTGCAGTAGTTGAAAGCGGATTTTCCGATTCTTTGAACACTCGACGGAAGCTCGATGGATTGTAAACCCCCGCAGCCATTGAAAGCATCGTCCTCAATGCCAATGACGCTGTTGGGCAGGCAGATTTGCAAAACACAGTTTAGGGGATAAAACGCATCGTGTCCAATGTATTGCACAACATCCGGTATGGTTCGAACCGATGACATCCACTCAAAGTGATCCAGGTCGGTTGCGCAGATCAAGGTGTTCGTCTTTCGGTTCACCAGCCATCCGTCCATCACGACAAACTGCGTATTTCCTTCCTCAACGATCATCTGCGTCGGATAGAAATCCGTACCAAAGGGGAACATCGAAAACTCCGTAACGTTTTTTTCGATGACAACGCTGTCTACCATGTATGGCTCGTTTTGGTATTCTTTTGCGCGATTCGGGTTGTCTACTTCTTCAAAATACGCCTCAAACCCGCCGTTTGCGGTAATCGTAAGCACGCCGTTCTGAAACGTCCAGCCGCTGCCCTTTTCCAGCAGATCATGCGGCATCACTTTTTCCTTCGTGATCTCTGCCGGAATTCGATGAATGGTAATCGCCTTTCGCGCCGTTTTGCAATTGTCCCTTCGCGCTTCAACCGTTACCGTGATCTCGGCGTCGTCCAGTTGCGTAAGGTCAAGCAAGTATTCAAAATTGCCCAACTCGTCCACATAAACCTGTTCATTGTTCACATAAACCGGGATATCATTCGAATAATCCGTGTGGCCCGCGATCCGGACGGTCTGCTGGTCTACCGGAATCTCGATTGCTTCCGCCGCCGGGTCCGTAACGAATATGTCGAGCACCGGCACCTTCTCGTATGAACTTGGAAGGCTGGGCTGAACCACCTCGCCGGAGGGGAAAGTCACTTCTATTTTGGGTGTGATCTGCGCCGTATCGGATTCCAGCGGAGTATTCGGAAGAAACGCCTTCTGATTGACTCGCATAAGAACGACATCACTGGAATCAATTGTTACACGATCCGTTTGAAACTCACACTGCGCAATGAGTCGAACAACGCTTCCGCTCGGAGCGTTGACAAGAATATCAAAGGATTTCTCCGCTGTGACGGGATCCACATATTCCGTAACCGAGGCCACGCAGGTTCTGTCGCCGCTTTCGGTTGCTTCGCTTCCATCGTTCAGGAAGAGATCCACTACCCCCGCTAGACTAATTAGGGATAGGAAGACAAATATCGTGCATAGAATACCAGCGAGCCAGCAAAGCAGCTTTTTGATTATTTTCTTGCCACGCTTTGACTCGGCCGGCATGTTCTCCTTCGGTGCAATTTTCTTCATTCGACAATTTCTTATCTTTGACGCAAGCAAAACCGTAATCGCCGCAGAAAACTTCGCCGTGAAGAGGATAAGCATATTCCTACCGACCGATAACACGCCTTCCGACCAGGTCGATTCCGGTTCCGCTGCCGGAGATTCCGTCTGCTGCGTTTCCGTTGGAACAGGTGAGGCGGAAACGACAGACGCTTCTTCGCCGCGCGCTTCCGCTAGGATTGCGTCCAGTTCCTCCTGCGAAATCTGCTGAATCGGGTAGCCGTTCCATTCCGTCTCGCCGTTTGGCGCCCATGCAGCGGCGTAGTCGGCGGTGTAATAGAGCGTCGGGTAGGGGATGACTTTTCCGTTTGGATCATACAAACGCGTAATGAAGCTCTTTCCATCCGGCGTTCTCTCGTCCTCACCGAACAAAGATCTCCCAATTGATATAGGCGCTCCTTGTGTGAAAACCAGTTTCCTGACATTTTCGCAAGCATCGAAAGCACCGTTTTCTAGGATGAGCTGATCCGAATGGAAGATGAGGGAGGTGAGATTGCTACAATGCGCAAACGCTTGGTTCTCAACCAATCTCAAAGACGGCGAGAATTCAACCGTTTGAAAGGTATCACAGCCCCAGAAACTGTTGCCATAAATCGTATCGAGTTGCATGTTTTGAAACGATGGAGTTTCAAGACGGATACAAGCATCAAATGCAGCTGCACCGATCTCTTTCACATTTGGGCCGATGTTTATATAGTTCAATGATGTGCAATGATAAAATGCACCAACTCCGATCGATGCAACGGTGCTCGGCAAGGCAACGGATTCCAAACTGTCGCAGTTGTTAAAGCAAGATTCTCCAATGTTAACGACGCCGCTCGGAATCGAGATTGATTTCAACGCACTACAATTATTGAACGCATACATGCCTATATGCTCTATGAATGTCGGCAGGTCGCCGATCACGGAGCTCTTTTGGTTCTGCTTCACATTCGCCGCGCCAAACAGCGTTTTTGTCGCTTTGTTTACAACCCAGCCATTGTCAATGACGTAGGTTTGATTCCCTTCTTCAATCGTTGTATCGGATGGACTGTAGTTATAGATATAGTCGTTGATTGCGATATCGGTAACGTCTTTGCCGATGTTAACGCGATCAACGTTACCGACGGGGATTTCATGACTCGCATCCGACAATACCTCTTCATAGTATAGGAAATTGGCGAGACCTTGATTGGATAGAATTGTCAGTTCGCCATCCTGATAAGTCCAACCGTCGCCAGTTTCATAGTTGCCTTCGGCATAGGAAAAGACAGGTACCGCAAGCGCCAGCAGGGCGAGCAAAACGACAGTAACTCTTTTCAGCAGCTTCACAAGACATCCTCACTTGTACAGTTCGATAGACTCGCTTGATCGGAATCGACGTAGATGCGTTGCCCCTATTATACCGAACAAATGTTCCAACCGCACGTGACAAAATTGTAAAAACGGAGCACGAGGCTCCGTTTTACAAATGACACATCTTCGATTGGATTTTGGTGCTTTCTCTCAGGCTTATTTTCGCGCTTGGCGTACGAGCCGTATGATGATTCCTGCAACTGCCGCAATCGCAACCGTGGCAACCGCGGACAGAAGAACTTTTTCGGTTGGAGAAGCGGATGGTGGCGAGTAACTTTCGGTAGTGTTCTTCGCGCTCATGGAGTCCGACACGACAGAAGCCTCGATTGGCCAGATCACCTTGCCTGAGCCAATTTCAATCAGCTTCCCATCTACTGCTCTGAAATGCTGATTCCCTTTTGCAACGATTACATCCTTGGTAATCATGTGATCCAGATTGGCATACATCAGAGATTCCGGCAGGAGCAATCGATTCATGGTAATGTCCGATGGTCCGGGATACATGCCTTCGTCTGATGTTGGATTAAAATACTCCGAAATGCATTCTACGCCTTCTTCGAACATCAGATCGTTGATCGCCATGCCCCAATTCGCATTACAGTATCTTTGCCATCCCTCCTCCGAGTAGATGGCAACGTTGTGGTTCTGGTCAAAGGACCATCCCGGGTATTCGGTCACGTCCGTGCGGTCTTCGTCGGAGAACAATTGCGGCGCTATTTGGATCAGTTCCTGCTCTTCCAGCCGAGTGAGGGAGCGCATCGGTATTCCGTTCCACGAGGATTCACCGTTTGGCGCCCAGGCAGAGGAATACTGCGTCGGATAGCAGATGGTGAATGGTCCGCTTTGCACCTCGCCGCCTTGGTAGTTGAATTTTAAATCCGAGACTTCGATGTATTCCGGTGGGTTGCCCCAGAATACAATGCGCCCGCTGCCATCGGCGGGGAATTTGATGTTTGCAAATGTTGTCGGCAAAAATAGTCCGTCTGTTCCACAAAACACGAGCGTTTTGATGCTGCAGGCATCCAATACACCATACCACTCCGATTGTCCCAAGCTCGGTAGCAGACGCGTGTTTCGCGGAATGATCAACGTGTCGAGATTGCATTTAAAGAAAGCGTAGGACTCAATCTCTTCCAGCGTGGTTGGCAGGGTGACCGAAGTGAGGTGTTCGCACCCCTCGAACGCTCCGCCACCAATTTTCGTGACCCCTTCCGGAACGACCACGGATTCCAGCAGCGCACACTCGGTAAATGCGACAGAGGCGATTTCTGTAACCCCCTTGGGGATGATCGCCGTTCGCAGATCCTCGCGACCGTTTTCTACCGCATTCGTCTTTTTGTTGATTGCAAGCCCGTTCTCGATTCGATAATCCGGATTGCCAATATAGATCGACAAATTCGCGTCGTTTTCATCCGTGGATTCATCGGCATAGGAACCCTGCGTTGTGCTGAAGCAGAGCAGTATGCTGATGGAAAGCAGAAGATAGAATCTCATTTTCCCGAGTGGATGCATCATGTGCTGGACCCCTTTTCACGAGAAGAGCGATTGTAACGGTCTGCGCCCGGCTGAAGCCGGGCGCTTGTTTCGTTCCTATTTAGTTTGCCGCCTGCGGTGCCTGCGGGGGCTGGGCGTCCTTGTTCTTGTGATGCTTTGGTTCCACCTCGATCTCGCCGGCCTTGATGAGCGAGTATTTCGTGATCACTGGCCCAATCAATTCGTAAATCAGCGTTGCGCAGAGAATCACCGCCTGAATGGATGCGCCGTATTCCGGCAGTTCCTTCACGACGAGCTGCGCAATGCCAATGGCAACGCCCGCCTGCGGAATCAGCGACAGCCCCAGATATTTTCGAATCTTGTGAGACGTCTTCGAGATCGTGCACCCTACATAAGCTCCAACGTACTTTCCAACCACACGGGTGAGGATATAGACCACGCCGAGCAGACCAAGCGACGGAAGAACCGCAACGTTGAGGTCCGCGCCGGAGATCACGAAGAACAGCATGAACAGCGGCGGCGTCCAGGACTCCGCCTGTTCCAGCGTCTGAATCGCGTCGTCGCGAAGATTCACGTATACCGCGCCGATGGACATGCAAAGGAGCAGGTGCGATAGGCCGAACTGCTGTGCAATGCCAACGCCGAGCATGACCGCGGCGATGCAGATCATCAGGCGGTTTGCGCGGCTGTGGAAGAAGCGGTTCGAAATGGCGACAACGATTCCGATTACGCCGCCCACACCGAGCGAGAGCAGAATCTCGAGCAGCGGAGCGACCAGCGTGTTCATCAGGTTAAACGCTTCGCCGTTCTGAATCATTTTCGCTATGGAAACCGAAATGGCATACGCCATCAGCCCGATTGCGTCATCCATTGCGACAACCGGCAGCAGCGTGCTGGTCAGTTCGCCCTTGGCGCGATACTGGCGCACGACGAGCAGCGTTGCCGCGGGCGCGGTTGCGGCGGCGATTGCGCCGAGGCAAAGCGCCATTGGCACGGGGAATCCGAGCAGACTGACGACGACGTCTACAAGGATGACGGCGCCAATCGCTTCGCACGCGGTGATGATGAGGATTTTTCCGCCGATCGCCTTGATGTGCGTCAGCTTGAACTCGCTGCCGATAGAGAAGGCGATGAAGCCGAGTGCGGCGACGGTGATGATGTCCAGCGTGGCGAGCGTGTCCGCGCTGACCAGCTTAAAGCAGTAGGGTCCAATCAACAGGCCGGCCACCAGGTATCCTGTCACGTTGGGAAGCTTGACCAGTTTTGCAACGCGCGTCAAAAGAAGACCCGCAATCATTGCGATTGCGATGGAAAGCAAAGTATGCATGTTACTTGTGTGATACTCCTTCCCAATTCATAATCGGAAGGGTGAACAGAATACCGGTGTTGGGCTGCTTCAGATCGCCCGCAACCTGATGGACAATATCCTTGACGGTCGGGATGTCTTCGTCCTTGAGCACGACCAGAATCATCTTGTTGTTCTGTCGGCAAGGATTGATGAACTGGCGCAGGGAACCAAAGATCGGCGGTGCGTCCTCGGTGTTGCACTCGCTCAGGGTGGTCAGCATACCCTGGCAGTCCACCACGGTTGCCCCCTGAATGCCAACCTCGATCAACCGCTTGAATATCGGAGCTACGTTCTCCTCATGGTTCGTAATATGAACAAACAACTGCATAATCCCATCTCCTTTTTCGGTTTACCGCATAAATAGTCAGCTTCCTGATTCCAAGAATCCGGAAATTCGGACTTTTCGGGTAATCCCTTTGCAGCTTCTTCTACTTAACATATGCAAAAATACGCCCATTTGACGCATATGTCAAGAACCGTGCACGGTTCTTCCGCGCGCGGTTTCTTTGATCTATACCAATATTCCTTCTTTTTTCGGTTAAACGGCCGCTGTTTTCCCCTGCTCAAATCCGGTTTTCCGGTTGCAAAAGACGATTGTTGCATACAGCGCTAATAGGCACGCAATCTGATAATACGGCAATCCGCCAAACCCAAACTTCTGCCCGATCCAGCCGACGACCGGAGGCGCGAGCGTGCTGCCGACATACGCCGCCGCCATCTGCAAGCCGATGATCGCCTGCGAATACGCCGCGCCGAAGCGCTTTGGCGTAATGTGAATCAAATTCGGAAACACCGGCGCGCAGCCGAGCCCGTAGAGCAGCAGCCCCGCGAGCGAGAACGGTCCCGGCAGCGGCAGCGCGAGCACGAGCGCGCCCAGCGCGGCCAGCACGATGCCGGTGTTGACCAGCGTTTTTTCGCGCACTTTAATCGCGAGCAGTCCCGTGATCAACCGCCCGCCCATGATGCCGAAGAAGAAGAGCGAACCCCATGTCGCGGCTACGCTCGGTTCCACGCCGCGGACGTTGACGAAGTACGTCGCCGCCCAGAGGCCGGTTGTCGTTTCTCCGGCGCAGTAAAAGAAAAACGAAAGCACCGCGAGAAACGCGCCTTTTTTGCGAATCGCAATTCGGTTGTCAATCAGCTTCGCCTCATCGGCGACCTCCTGCGAAACCACATGCGGAACCTTGTTCCAAAGCGGCAACGTCACGAGCAGGAACGCCGCGAGCGCAAACTGAATCAGCGAAACCGTGTGATAGCCGCCGCGCCAGTTTCCGCCTTGCTGGAGATAGTAGGCCATGATCAGCGGGCTGATCGTCGCGCCAACGCCCCAGCAGCAATGCAAAAAGCTCATGTGGCTCGCCTTGTAGTGCAGCGCGACATAGTTGTTCAGCGCCGCGTCAATCGAGCCCGCGCCGAGTCCCAGCGGAATGGCAAGCAGCAGCAGAAAGACGAAGTCCTTCGCGTAGGAAAATCCAAACAGCGCCGCCGCCGTCATCAACACGCTGACCGCCGTCACCCCGCCCGTTCCGAACCGGCGAATGGCGCGCACGGAGAGCAGGCTGGACACCACCGTACCCGCCGTAATAAAGACGGAGATCAGCCCCGCGTAGGAGACGGGCACGCCCAGCTGCGCATACGCAACCGGCCAGGCCGCACCAAGCAGCGAGTCCGGCAGGCCGAGGCTGATGAACGCCAGATAAATGAGAACCAGTAAAAAAGTTGCCATGCGCGTATTCTATCGGGTTTTTGCCTGGTTGAAAAGAGCCATTTTGCGGGATTGGTGTAATTTTGCTGAAAGCTGACGGGATTGTGCTGTGCCAAAAGAAATTAATGCTTGTTCAGTTCGAAATCATTTCTTTGCTTGCCTTTCGGAAAATAATCTGTTCTTTTTATACGATCAAACGTTAGTATAACTATTGATTTTAAGATGATACCATCGTATACTATCCTCGACAGGAGATGCGACGATGGAAGAAGCTACGATGGAAGAGACAACGATTAAAAAACGCAAGCGGGGCATTGCGACCTCCCGCGCAATACTGGACGTCGCCGCCGACCTCTTCGCGCGGCGCGGGTACGACGGCGTATCCGTTCGCGAAATTGCACAGGGCGCGGGCATTCGCGAAAGCTCGGTCTACAACCATTACTTCAGCAAGGCGGATATTCTCAACGCGCTGTACGACGAGTTCATTCAACTGGTTCCGCAAACGCGCCCGTCGGACGAGGACCTCGAGCAGATGCTGGCGATCATGACGCCGGAGGAAGTTCTCAAGAACATCCTCTTTCAGGTGGGCAAAAGCGTTAACGGCTCGCTTTCCAACACCGCGCTGATCATCAGCTACGAGAAATTCCGCTCCCCGCGCGCGGCTCAGATGTACTACCGCTATGTGGTAAACGAACCCGCGGCGTATTACGAGCGCTTGTTCGAGAAAATGATTGCCCGCGGAATGCTTGGCGCCGTCGACACGCGGATGTTTGCGGAACAGTACAACTACGTTTCCATTACGCTAACAAAGGAATACATCATGGCGCAATACGGTCTTGCGGACGTGCACGAGGTCGTGCGCTACATGATTCGAACGCTCGAATTCTTTTGCGGGCTGATGCGAAACGGCAACGGTGCGTCACATGAAACGAAGGAAACGAACCTTCTCCCTTGAGGAACGATTTCCGCCGTCCGCACCCTGCTCGTGCGACGTTTGCCGTTCGTTTTGCGTTCGCCCAGGCTGGTGGACGGTGCAGGAGGCCGCGCGCGCATTCGAACAGGGGTACGGCAAACACATGATGCTGGAGCTCTCGCCCGACCGAACGTTCGGTGTGCTCTCGCCTGCGTTTTCCGGCTGCGAAGGGACGTTTGCGTTTCAGGAATTTGCGCGAAACGGATGCTGTTTCTTTATAACTGGGCTTTGCGCGCTGCACGGTACGGGTCTTGAGCCGCTGGAGTGCCGGTTTTGCCATCACGACCGAATGGGGCAGGGGTCGATTTGCCACGCCGCGCTGGAGCGGGACTGGCGTTCGCCCGCGGGGCAGGCGCTCGTGAAACAATGGCTCCTGCGCGGGTTCGGTCTGGAACCATCCTTTCCTCTTCTTACGCCGTCGAAGAACGCGACTGTCCCCCATCAATAAAAACGAACGATTCAAAACCCACGCATTTCACAAAAATGTTTCGCGGCATGTGTCGTTTTTTTCTCCCGCATCGGCTATACTCACCCTATGCAAACAAACGAATCCAATTCGAAGAAAGCGCCCGCCACACGCGGGCAAAAGATCGCCGCAATCGTCTCCGTTGCGGTGTTTCTGCTCGTTCTTGTACTCGTGAGCATCTTCGTCGGCGGCCCGCTCGTGAAAACGCTGGGCGACCCCGCCTCGTTTCGCGTCTGGGTGGACGCGCACGGCGCCTGGGGGCGCGTGCTGTTCGTGCTGCTCGTGATGCTGCAGGTGGTCGTTGCGTTTATCCCCGGCGAACCGTTTGAAATTGCGGCGGGCTATGCCTTTGGCGCATTCTGGGGAACGCTGCTCGTTTGGATCGGGCTGACGCTCGGCAGCATTCTCGTGTTCCTCTTTGTACGCAAAGTTGGCGTAAAGGCGGTCGAGGTGTTCTTTCCGCGCGAGAAGATCGACTCCATGAAGTACCTCAACAACGAAAAAGCACTCAACGCAACCGCGTTTGTTCTGTTTTTGATCCCCGGTACGCCGAAGGACTTTTTGACCTACATTGCGGGGCTCACGAAGATCAAGCTGCTGCCCTGGATTCTGCTCACCTCGATTGCGCGAATTCCCTCCGTCGTGACCTCGACCATCGGCGGGGACGCGATCGGTACCCAGAACTACGTGTTTGCCATCGTCGTATTTGCCGCAACGGCGGTTCTCTCCGGCGTGGGACTGCTGATTTACCGCGCGATTCAGAAGAAACGCGCGCTTGCCGAAGCGGGCCGCGCACTCGCGAGCCAGCCGCTGGCGGAGTATGGCGAATCGCCTGCGGGCGACGACAGCAGCGCTTCCAATGAGGAGTCCAACCCCCACTCCTGACACTTTTCGCAGTCGTTCTCTCTGCCGTCCCACTGGGACGGCTTTTTTTCTCTTATTTGCAGGTGAGCGCCCTTCGGCTGCATCCGATTGGAACGAATTCTGAAATGGCCTAAACCTTCGCATGCACAATTCCTTCGTATTTCGTGCAGGCGGTCATATAGACAGGTGCATAGTTATTCTAGGCTCTTTTGTGCATATTCACGGGTCTATCCACAGCATCCACATAGTTATCCACCGTTTTTTCTGCTATTTTTAACGATTTTTTCTAGTTGTCCACACTTTACACGTTGAATAGCCTGCGGCCGATGTGGAAAAAACCGTCTCGCTTAAGCACCGCCTTTCCAGTCATATGCAAATATGGCGGCTTTGTGTCGCGTTTTCTTTTTGCAGGTTGCCAAAGCAAAACAGCATACCAATCTTCGTTTTGTGGTTTTTTCGGCGCGAAAAACAATCCGGTTTTGCAGGATTCTCCCCCACTTTCCCAAACTGACTGCTCCTTCGTAAACTCGCTTCTTCTATCGCATACACGAAGGAACGCACACAAAAACGGCGCCGTTTCACCGGCGCCGTCTAACTTGTCTCTCGATAATTCCGTTTACGACTCTTCAATGGACAGGTATGGAACCGCGTTGAGCGAGAGCGGATCGAGCCGCCCCGCCTTCAGTCGACCGTATGCGGCGCTGCCGACCATAGCCGCGTTGTCCGTGCAGAACGCAAAATCGGGGCAGGTCAGCGCGATGCCGGCCTTGTCCGCGCGGGTTTGCAGCGCGGCGCGCAGTGCTTTGTTCGCGGAGACGCCGCCCGCGAGCGCGAGCTTTTGCCCCGCCTCGCCCGCCTGCGCCTTTGCCGCGCGAACGGTTTTTTCGGCGAGGATATCGACCACGGTCTGTTGAAACGACGCGGCCAGATCGGCCTTGTTGACCGGCTCGCCCGTTTGTTCAAACGTATGCAGGCGGTTGATCACCGCCGTCTTGATGCCGGAAAAGCTGAAGTCGAACCCTTCCCCCTCGTTGAACGCGGAGTGAAAACGAAACGCGTTCGGATTCCCCGTTTCCGCGAGGCGCTCCAGATTCGGCCCGCCGGGATAGGGCAAACCGAGCACGCGTGCCACCTTGTCGAATGCCTCGCCCGCCGCGTCGTCGCGCGTGCGCCCGAGCAAGCGATAACGGTCGTAGTCCTCGACGACGATGATGTGGCTGTGGCCGCCGGAAACGACGAGGCAGGTGAACGGCGGTTCCAGATTCGGGTCGGTCAGGTAGTTTGCCGCAATGTGCGAGGCAATGTGGTTTACGCCGAGAAACGGCAGCCCCGCCGCATACGCAAGCCCCTTTGCGTAGCTCAGACCCACGAGCAGCGCCCCGACCAGGCCGGGACCGTTCGTTACGGCGACTGCGTCCAGCTCCTCCAGCGTAAGATTCGCTTCTTTGAGCGTGGCGGAAACGACCGGGCCGATCTTCTGCACATGGCTGCGCGACGCAATCTCCGGAACCACGCCGCCATAGGGCACGTGCAGCGGAATCTGCGTATAGACGCTGCTTGAAAGCACGCGCCTGCCGCTTTCCACCACGGCGGCGGCGGTTTCGTCGCAGGAGGTCTCAATTGCCAGAATGCGCGCGCCGCCTTTGGCTCGAATGGCTTCGAGGCGGGCCTGGACGCGCGCTTCGTAATTAGTCTTCGTCATCGAAAAAGCCCGTGTCGTCATGCACGTTGCCCGTCTTCTTCGCCGGTTTCTTCGCGGCGGCGGGGGCGGGTCTTGCGGGGCGTTGCGGTTCTTCGCGGCGCGGCTTTGCCTCGCGCTCCGGCGAAGGTGCTGCTGCCTCCCGTTCGGTGACGGACGCCGCGCGCGCTTCCTCGGCGCTGCGCTTTTGCTCCCGCTTTTCCATCAGGCGGCGTTCGCGTTCGGCTTCCTTCGCGGCGGCCTCCGCTGCGGCGTGCTTCTGCGCCTTGATCGCGGTGACGCGCGCGCGCTTCTGCGCGAGACGCTTTTCCTTCTCCGCGGCGGCCTTCGCTTCCGCGCGCGACTTTTTCCTTAGCGCGGCCGCATCCTCCTGCGCCTTTTTGCGGGCGAGCGTAATCGCGCGGCGGCGCTTATACCCGGCCGACGAGACCACGAGCGCCGTGGTGCAAAGCGCAATCAGCGCGGCGATTACCGAACCGGCATACAGAGCGACACGCGAAATGATATCCGCAAATACGTCCTCCGGCAGCATGTTGATCATACGGCTCTGCGTTCCGTCGAAGAGCCAGAGGTCGTTCCAGAACAGGGTTTCGTGGAAAAACGTCCAGAAATTGGAAAAGTCCAGCGCGGCCCAGGTGCCGAGGAACCCGAAGATCAGCAGCATCACAAACGCGCCGGAGAGGTACCCCTGCGAGAGATACTGCGGCGCCATGCGAAAATGAATCACCGCCGCAAAGAGGAACAAAATCAGCATCACGAGTACACCGATGTCCCGATACCCCGCAATGGTCATGTAGATCTGCCGCACGTCGCCCATATGCTCGACTTCCTGCGGATAGTCGAACATCTGCGCCGGTTGCCCGTCAATCGTCACTTCCACGTTGATGTCGTCCGCGTCGCCTTCCATATAGTCCACCAGGCGCGTCATGGAGCGAACGAGGTCAACATTGCTGATGCCCATCCTCTGACTGATGGCCAGTTTGGTGAACTCGTTGTTGATAAAGGTTTCGTCGTTGATGACAAGGCCGATGGAGGTAAACACCAAAACCAGAATCAGTATGATCGAGGCGAGCATTGCCAGGCTGACGGAAAGAAACTTTCTCATGCCGATTTGTTCTCCTTCAAAAGTTTACGAATCGAGTTTGCGAATCGCGCCGACTTGCTGATAAAGCGCAAAGTGGCGGCGTTTGGGTTCTGCGTTTCGATTATATGAAACGCAGGAAATTTGCAGCGTTATTATAACATATTCCCGCAAAACGGGAATACTTCTGCCATTTTTGTTTGATTTGAGGATTCGGTTTGTTTTCTGGCTCGATTTTTCAGGTCAGCGCGACCTTTCCGTTTGGAAACACTTGCGTGCCTATTCAAACCAAGTTAAAATAGACTTAAGTGGTTTGGTAAACTAGAACCACCGTTTTGCATAACTAGCACGATTATCGTATCCTATTGCTCGCCGGAGCGATCTGCAAGCACCGTTTTACCGACAGATTCTATCAACACAGTGTGCCGATACGGCATGCGGAAACGAGGGAAATTCAATGAGTTACCGCATATTTACCGACGCAACCAGCGACCTACCCGTTCAATTTGCGCAGGATCTCAACGTTACCGTGTTGCCCATGGGCTTTTCCATGGAGGGCCGAGAGTATCTCTACGTGCCCGGCAAATCGAGCATGCCGATTGAGACATTCTTTGCCAATATGCGCGCGGGCATCGACGTGACCACCGTGCAGATCAACACCTATACCTTTACCGAGGCGTTCGAACCCGTCCTGCAGGCAGGCGAGGACATCCTCTACATCGGTTTTTCGAGCAAGCTCTCCGGCACGGTGCAATCCGCGTTCGTCGCCGCGGACGAGCTCGCCGCCAAATATCCCGAGCGCAAGATCGTCGTAATCGACTCCATTTCCGCATCGCTCGGCGAAGGCCTGCTCGTGTACTACACGGCGCGCAAGCAGAAGTCGCTCGACCTCGACGCGCTCGCCGCCTGGGTGGAAGCGAACAAGCAGCGCTTCGTGCACTGGTTCACGGTGGACGATCTGGTTTACCTCAAGCGCGGCGGACGCATCAGCGGCGCGACGGCGGCCATCGCCACGATTCTCAACATCAAACCCGTCATGCACG
>JAYFPQ010000060.1:0-4386 GCA_034927595.1 Christensenella sp. | reverse complement strand
TTCCATCCTCGCGGAGCTGATTCAGCAGCGCAGCAGCCGCAGCGCGGAGCGGGAGGCGGAGCGCCTTGCGCTCGCGTCCCATGAGGCGGAGCTGCTGCAATACCTACTCTCGAACAAGGAACCCTGCGTGTTGGCGGTCGTGGTGGAAAAAAATGGCAGCACCCCCGTGTCCACGGGCGCGATTATGGCGGTCAACCAGCTCGGTGGCATCGTCGGTACGGTCGGCGGCGGCTGCGGGGAGCACGAAATCATGCGCCATGCGCTGGACGTGCTGAAGACGGGCAAAGCAAAGTGGATTGACCTCGACATGAGCAACGACGTTGCCGAGGAAGAGGGCATGGTCTGCGGCGGGCGGATGAAGGTTTGGATTGAGCCATTTTCGCAGGAATAACGAGCAAAACAACAGCTGGAGAAATCCGGCTGTTAATATTTTATGAAACCTCTTGACATCGATTCGGAGGTCGAGTACACTAAAACCATAAAAACATATAAACAAAATATGAAACAGGGGAGACGCATATGGCAAAGATATCGAGGAGCCTGACGGAACTGATTGGAAAGACCCCGCTGCTGGAGCTCTCCAATTACGAAAAGAAGCACGACCTTAAAGCAAAAGTCGTTGCAAAATTGGAATACTTCAACCCCGCGGGCAGCGTGAAGGATCGCATTGCTTTGGCGATGATCGACGATGCGGAACAGCGCGGCGCGCTGAAGCCCGGCAGCGTGATCATTGAGCCAACCAGCGGGAACACGGGCATTGGGCTTGCGTCCGTTGCGGCGGCGCGCGGCTACCGGATCATTTTAACCATGCCGGAGACCATGAGCGTGGAACGCCGCGTGCTGATGCGCGCGTATGGCGCGGAGATTGTGCTCACCGAGGGCGCAAAGGGCATGAAGGGGGCTATCGCCAAGGCGGAGGAACTCGCCGCCGAAACGCCGAACTCGTTCATCCCCGGGCAGTTCACAAACCCCGCGAACCCCGCGATTCACCGTGCGACCACCGGCCCGGAAATCTGGGCGGACACCGACGGCAAAGTGGACATCTTCGTTGCGGGCGCGGGCACGGGCGGAACGGTGACCGGCGTTGGCGAGTACCTCAAGAGCAAGAACCCGAACGTGAAGGTCGTCGTGGTGGAGCCAGCCGACTCGCCGGTGCTCTCCGAAGGACGTCCCGGTCCGCATAAGATTCAGGGCATTGGGGCTGGATTCGTTCCGGCGGTGCTAAACACCTCGGTCTACGATGAGATCATCACGGTCAAAAACGAGGATGCGTTTGCCGTTGGCCGCGAAGTTGCCAAGGCGGAAGGCCTGCTGGTTGGCATCTCCAGCGGCGCGGCGCTCTGGGCGGCGACGGAGCTGGCAAAGAGGGCAGAAAACGGGGGAAAGACGATCGTCGTCGTGTTGCCGGACACCGGAGAACGCTATCTTTCTACTGCGCTGTTTGCGGATCTGGCATAACTGAACATTCGTGCCAAATAGGCCGCCTTATAACAGAGGCGGCTTTTTCTATGTGTGAGTTTTTCGCGTAAATATGCTGGGAAATTATGAAAACAGATTCAATTTCATAGAAACAATCCCTACGGGTGTGCCGCCTGCACACCAAAGTCGAAATAGTCAGTCGTATAGTAAAATCATGCATACAAGGCGTGACAGAATTTGCCTGTATTATGCAGGGTTATTATGCGGGTAGCGCTGGCTCAACAGCAGTTCACCACATATTGATACGAAGGGGGACACAATATGAAACGTACCATCCTCTTTGCCTGCTTGTGCCTGGCCGCGCTGTTGGCGGCTGGATGCACGAAAAAAACAGGCACAACAGAGGCGGTAACCGACCTGACGCCGACACCGCAGATCACGGTGAGGCCGACTCCTGAGCCGACCCCCGTGCCGACGCAGATGCCGCTCAAGCCGCTCTCTGCAGACGCGTTTACCGCCGTGACGGCAAAGGATGCCGCCGCGCAGATACGAGCGGCGCTCTCGCAGTTCCCCTGCTACTTGGCGGACTACCAGATTGGTACATACGCAGATTTTGTGAGCTATGACGAGACGTATGACAGCGTTCGCGTCCACCTCGAAAGCGGCACGGATCGGGCGCTGCTTGCCGCGCTGTCCCCGCTGTCGGAGTCCGGAAAGCTCACGCGGCTCATGCTGGAACAGGAATCGGATGCGACTGTGCTGCCGATGCTTGGCGTGACAGAACTGATTTTGACGAATCTGGATTCGGACAACGCCGAGTGGCTTACCGGTTTTGCGGACGTCATTTCGCTCACACTCTGCGAAATGGATCTCAGCGAGACGGTTGCCTATCCGCCCCATTTGCAGTCGCTGACGGTGGAGGGGGACGACATATCGCTCACGGAACTGATCGGCACCGTGGAAGAAGCGCTCCTGCCGGAACTCACGAGTCTTTCCGTTGGCTCGCCGGAAAACGAAGAGCAGACAGTCGAGTGCGAATATGAAACCTTCAGCGCGCTGCCCAAACTCGCGACACTGAATCTATGGCTTGCGCCGGGGTCAGATGCGCAGGAACTCTACCGGCAGGTACTCTCCATTCCCACCCTGCAGACGCTGAACGGTCTGGACAAGGGCGCATATGGGGCATATTACGGCTTGGACGTCATGTCAACAATGGAAGCTCTGTCAACGGTGGCATCCGCAGCCAACGAGAATGCGGGCAACGTTTCCGCAACGAGCGGACTGCCATCCGAGCTGGCGGGCGATGCAGTGTATGTAACCATGGCGTCGGAAACGTCCACGAATCTCCAAGGGGACGGCTATGTGACAAGCGACAGTATGGATTCGGAACCGGGTGAATTCTACGGCATTCCGCGCGCGATGCTCTGGCAGGAAGGCATGTCGCAGAGGCACGTTTGGGTTGTTCATATTTACGAATACGACGAGATAATCGGTTACTACGGCGACAAGGAGAACGAAAACTGGGGTTATGCGGCAGAGACGCGCCTGCTCGCGGTGGACACCTACACCGGCCGAATCTTCAAAGCGACCGCCATACGGACGAACCCGCCCGCGACGAACGAGGAGGACACCTATGGCGATTACTGCCCACTGACGGCGGTCGAGCAGGTGCGTATGCGCCTCAAGACCGAGCTCGGTCCCTATGCGGGCTGCTCGCTGGAGGATGTCGTCGGAGCAGTTGAGGACAATCTAGATGGAACGGGCAAGACATTCGGTACAGAGGGCATGCCGCCCGCGATCACGGGGCCGCTCTATGTTGAGATCCTCTACGGTGACGGCAATTGCGCGGAGGCGGATGATATTGTCTCCACGACCGACGCAACGCAAGGGCTGGACTACTACGGCATCCCCTATGAACGCATTTATCAGTACGGTTCGCTGGAAAGCGCTACATGGGTGGCGATTATCGCGGAGCGGGACGTAGTTACCCGCACGTACAGCGACGACTACTATAATACGGAAGGTTACAGCGTCGAGACGCATCTGGTTATCGTTGACCTTGCAACCGGGCGCGCATGGCATCGAACCGTCATTACCTCCCCACCGCCAAGCAACCCGGAGGAGACAAATTACGGTGGCTTCTTCCCGAACAAGGCGGTCGCGCTGCTAAAGCCGCTCATTCACTAAGCGCATTCTGAGCGGAATTCGGTTGATCAAACAAGAAAAAGAGCCAAGAGGCTCTTTTTCTGTTTCGTCAGTTTTGTTGGGTTCCGTTCCGTTCGACGGATCGAAACTAAATATAGAACATGCCCGCGTTGGCGCTCTTGCGCCGTTCGGCGGAGAGCACGAGCTGCTCAATGGTCACCTGCTTGAGTGCTTCCGCAACGGCCAGGTCCAGCGCGTCGAACACGTCCGCCCGCAGCGCGGTTTCAATCTCCGGCGACCGTTCTGCAACCGTGTCCTCCGTTTTGTCAAACAGCGTGGTTTCCACGGCGTAGAGCACCTCCAGCGCGGAGATCAGCCGCGGCGGCCGCGCGAGCTGGTAGCCGCCCTGCGCGCCCTTGACCGAGGTCACGAGCTCGCCGCGCTTGAGCAGCGCAAACACCTGCTCGAGGTAGATCTTCGAGATGCCGAGTCGTTCCGATATGCTGATGAGCGTGATGGAGCCGTCGTTCTGCGGGTGCTGCTGCGCCATGCTGACGACGGCGGCGAGCGCGTAGCGCCCTTTCGCGGAGATGCGCATGCGGAAACCGCCTCATTTCCTATAAAAATGCTATGTTTTATGATAGGTGGTGCAGGGGAGGTTGTCAAGCGTGAATTGCCGCGCGGTTGACGAAGCTTCGGTTTGGCGTTATGATGCCTAGGAATGCGGCATGCGCATTCGGCGAAAGGAACGACGTATGCTCAACGAATTCTCCCGAATGGAGATCCTGCTGGGGAAATTGGCGATGGACGCGCTGGCGAACG
>JAYFPQ010000147.1:0-13390 GCA_034927595.1 Christensenella sp. | reverse complement strand
CTTGACCAGCGCTTCCGCGAGGATGTAGGTGTCGTTTCCGCTCTTTACGGTTGCGTAGGTTTCCTTGGCGTTCACGCAGAGGGCGACGTTGCTCGGCAACGTCCAGGGCGTGGTCGTCCAGGCGAGAATCGCGACCGAAGGATCGTCCTTGAGATAGAACTTCGCGATGGCGGAGGTCTCCTTGACGTCCTTATACCCCTGCGCAACCTCGTGGCTACTTAGCGCCGTGCCGCAGCGCGGGCAATAGGGAACGATCTTGTGCCCCTTGTAGAGCAGACCCTTTTCGTGGATGGTCTTGAGCGCCCACCAGATGCTCTCGATGTAGTTGTCCTCATAGGTGATGTAGGGGTCTTCCATATCCGCCCAGAAACCGACGCGGTCGGACATGGTTTCCCATTCGGTCTTGTATTTCCAGACCGACTTTTTGCATTCCTTGATGAACGGCTCGATGCCGTAGGCTTCAATCTGCTCCTTGCCGTCGAGGCCGAGCTGTTTTTCCACCTCGATCTCCACGGGCAGGCCATGGGTATCCCAGCCGGCTTTGCGCAGCACGTCGTAGCCCTTCATGGTCTTGTAGCGCGGAATGATGTCCTTGATCGAGCGCGTCAGCACATGGCCGATGTGCGGCTTGCCGTTTGCCGTCGGCGGGCCGTCGAAGAAGGTATAGGGTTTTGCGCCCTTGCGCAGGCGAACGCTCTTTTGGAAGATCTGCTTGTCCTTCCAAAACGCGAGCACCTCTTTCTCGCGCGGCACAAAATTCAGTTCGCTCGATACTTTTTTGTACATGTCTTGTACGCTCCTTACTGTTTTCGGCTAAAAAAATAGCCCTTCGTTCGATCGTGCTCCAAAGAAAAGAGACAATCGGGACGAAAAGCCGAATTGGCTTTGCGCGGTACCACCCTGCTTGACGGCAACGAAGCCGTCCGCTCAACATCCCCTTAACGCGGGGAACACGTCGCTCGCTACTGGGCAAGTACGCCGTTTGCGCGCGCGCTCGCGGGGGATACCGGTCTCCTGCCCGCCGCCGCCTTGCACCCTTCGCGGCTCGCTATCTGCGGACGATGTTGGAGCACCGACCTGTCCCGGTCAACGCTGTAACAGGAGCAGTATAGCCGTTTTTTCGCAATTTGTAAAGAGGAAGCGCCCGGAATCTGCGCTTTCCCCTTAACAGCAGGGGGTTTCTCTGATATAATTACCACTTACGAAATGGAAGATGGGGAAAACAGGAAACGTCACATGGATTTTAAACGGAGCATTGCTTTCGCGCTGGCCATAACCACCGGTCTTGCCGCGGAGGAACTGGAAAACTGGCTGGAGACGCCGCCGTCGCCGGAGATGGGCGACTATGCGTTCCCCTGCTTTCGGCTGGCAAAGGCGCTCAAGAAAGCGCCGCCTGCAATTGCGCAGGAACTCGCTCTTTCGCTCGCGCTGCCGCAGGGCGTCGCAAAGGCGGAGGCGACGGGCGGCTCTCTGAACTTCTTCTTGGATAAATCCGCGCGGGCAAAGGCCGTTTTGGAGCGCGTGTTTGCCGAAGGCGAGCGCTACGGCGGCTCCGACCTCGGCGGCGGTCGCAACGTCTGCATCGACTATTCGTCCGTCAACATCGCAAAGCCGTTCCATATCGGCCACCTGCCGACGACGGTGATTGGCAACGCGCTGTATCGAATCTACAACCATCTCGGGTTCCGCTCGGTCGGCATCAACCACCTTGGAGACTGGGGCACGCAGTTTGGCAAGATGATTGTCGCGTACCAGCTCTGGGGCGACCGGGAGACCATTGAGCAGGGCGGCGTGGACGAACTCGTCAAGCTCTACGTGCGCTTCCATCAGGAGGCGGAGGCGGATCCCTCGCTGGACGAGCAGGCGCGCGCGTGGTTTAAGCGCATTGAGGACGGGGACGCGGAGGCGCTTTCGCTCTTTGAATGGTTCAAGGCGCTGACGCTCAAGGAGGTCGAGCAGGTGTACGACATCCTCGGCATCCGCTTCGACAGCTACGCGGGCGAGAGTTTCTACAACGACAAGATGGATCGCGTCGTGGTCGAACTGCGCGAAAAGGGGCTGCTAAAGCTCGATCAGGGCGCGCAGATCGTCGATCTGTCGGATTATAAGATGCCGCCGTGCATCATCCTGCGCTCGGACGGGGCAACGCTCTACGCCACGCGGGACATTGCCGCCGCGCTCTACCGCAAGGACACCTATGATTTTGCCAAGTGCCTCTATGTTGTTGCGTATCAGCAGGATCTGCATTTTCGGCAGTGGTTTAAGGTCGTCGAGCTCCTGGGCTACCCTTGGGCAAAGGATCTGGTCCACGTTTCGTTTGGCATGGTCAGCGGAACGGAAGGTGCGTTTTCAACCCGCAAGGGGAACATGGTCAAACTGCGGGAGGTGCTCGCCGCCGCCTGCGATAAGACCTACGACATCATCTGCGAGAAAAGCCCCGATCTGGAGGACAAAGAGACGATTGCCCGGCAGGTCGGCATTGGCGCGCTGATTTGGAACAGCCTTTACAACGGGCGCATCAAGGACGTTGTGTTCGACTGGGACGCCGTGCTGAATTTCGACGGCGAAACCGGCCCGTATGCGCAGTATACGCACGCGCGCGCCTGTTCGGTGCTGCGCAAGGCGGACTACACGCCTTGCACCGTGGATTTTTCCGTCCTGACGGACGCGGAGGCAAGCGCGGTGATCGCCGCAATTGACGCATTTCCAAACGCGGTGGTTGAGGCGATGGAGAAGAACGAGCCATATCTCGTGACCCGCGCGGTGATGGGCATCTGCGCCGCGTTTAACAAGTTTTATTATGAGCAGCGCATTCTGGCGGACGACGCCGCCGTGCGGCAGGCTCGCCTCGCGCTGACGGACGCGACGCGAAAGGTCATTGCTATCGGGCTGAACCTGATCGGGATCGCGGCGCCGGAGCGCATGTAATGGTTCGAATCAAACGATAAACTGGGGGATCGTATGCTGGATATCAAACTGATCCGGATGCAGCCGGAACTCGTGAAGGAAAACATCAAAAAGAAGTTTCAGTTCGACAAGCTCGCGCTGGTGGACGAAGTGGTCGCGCTCGACGCGGAATTCCGCGAGGCGCACACCCGCGCGGACTATCTGCGCGCCCAGCGCAACTCGATATCTAAATCGATTGGCGCGCTGATGGGCAAGGGGCAGAAGGAAGAGGCCGAGGCCGCCAAACAGCAGGTCAACGACATGGCGGACGAAATGGCGCGCCTGTCCGTTCGCGAGGACGAATTAGCCGCTGAGATTCGCAAGCGCATGCTCGTGATTCCGAACATCATTGACCCCTCCGTGCCGATTGGCAAGGACGACTCCGAAAACGTAGAGGTCGAGCGCTTCGGCGAAGCGACGGTTGCGGCGTTTGAGATTCCGTACCATGTGGACATCATGGAAAAATTCAAGGGAATCGATCTCGACGCGGCGCGAAAGGTCAGCGGTAACGGGTTTTACTACCTCTGCGGCGACATTGCGCTGCTGCAGAGCGCGATTCTCGCCTATGCGCGGGACTTCATGGTCGACCGAGGGTTTACCTATTACATCCCGCCGTTCATGATTCGCAGCGGCGTGGTGACCGGCGTGATGAGCTTTAGCGAGATGGAAGGCATGATGTATAAGATCGAAGGGGAGGATCTCTACCTGATCGGCACCAGCGAGCACTCCATGATCGGAAAGTTCATCGACACCTTCCTCGAAGAGAGCGAACTGCCGCAGACGCTCACGAGCTATTCCCCGTGCTTCCGCAAGGAGGTTGGCGCGCATGGCATCGAAGAGCGCGGCGTATATCGCATCCATCAGTTTGAAAAGCAGGAGATGATCGTGGTCTGCAAGCCCGAGGAGAGCATGCAGTGGTTTGAAACGATGCTGAGGAACACGATCGAGTTTTTCCGCACGCTCGATATCCCCGTGCGCTCGTTGGAATGCTGCAGCGGTGACCTCGCCGACCTGAAGGTCAAGAGCATGGACGTCGAAGCCTGGTCCCCGCGTCAGCAGAAGTATTTTGAGGTGGGCAGCTGTAGTAACCTCGGCGATGCGCAGGCGCGGCGGCTCGGCATTCGCGTGAAGAACAAGGAGACGGGCAACTATTTTCCGCATACGCTCAACAACACGGTGGTTGCGCCCCCGCGCATGCTGATTGCGTTCATCGAAAACAACCTCCGCGAAGACGGCAGCATTGCGATTCCCGTCGCGCTGCGCCCGTACTTCCGTAATAAGGCGGAGATTCGCTGACACAGATTTCATCTGCGAATCGCTGAAGAGTTCTGCGGTAAGAGAGAAGCGAGAAGGCATGGTAATCAACAAAACGACGGCCGAGCATTATACCTGGGGGGAAGTGTGCGATGGCTGGCGGCTTGCCGATCAGCAGGATTTGGCCGTCATTCAAGAACACATGCCACCAAAAACAAAGGAAACACGGCATGTTCACGCGTATGCTCGACAGTTCTTCTATATTCTAGAGGGCGAGGCTTTGATGGAGCTGAATGGCGAGAACCATCGCTTGCGAACCCATGAGGGTATTGAAATTCCACCCAATACGCCACATACGATGATGAACCCATTCGAAAGCCCGGTCGAATTTCTGGTCATTTCGTCGCCTGCGACTAAGGGGGATCGAACCAATATCGACTGACGTAGTGCATATAAAAAGGAACCGCTTGCGCGGTTCCTTTTTTGTAGCTTGCGTTACGCCGCAGGCTCTGCGACGGTGGTATCCGTTGCCGCGGTTCCGGCAGCTGCTTCGTCCAGCTTCTCCTGCGCGCCACCCGCGCACGTGTCGCAGGGGTCCCAGCGGTTGGCTGCGAACGCGTCGTCCAGCGAACCCGCGTAGAGCGTGCCGCCGTCTGCTGCAGGGGTTTTGTCTGCAATATACGGGCAGTTGCGGTCAAAGTGATAGCTCTTGCCAAAGCGCGTCCAGTAGACTTCGCCGACGGCTTCCGCCTGCGCTTCCTGCTGCATCTGCTGCACCTGCTCCTCGCTCGGCTGCTGGAAGTCCACCGAGGCGGTTCCGGCACCGACGAGCAGCACCGCGAGCAGCGCGATGAGGATCGTCTTGGTCTTCTTGTTGAGTTTGTCGCTCTTGGCGAGCAGGAAAATGCCGATGGGCAGGAAGCAAACGAGAACCATGATCACGCCGAGTTGGTGCCAGAGCGTGCGCACGAGCTTGCTGTCCGAAAGGTTCGGGCGGATACGGTTCGCCTTTTTCCAGAGCTGGGCGGCGATGATGCAGAAGATCGCGTCCGCAACCAGCGCGCCGATCATGTAGAGGAATTCCGGATCGTTCCAGTTCTGCGCGCCGTTGCGAATCGCATAGCTGAACGCGAAGAACGCGGCGACTTCCGCGGCGATGGCGAGAACCCAGAGAATGATCGCGCCGATGCGCAGACCCTTGACGGAGCCTTTTCCACCGGAGGCAGGGGCTTCGACTTCCTGCTCAACGGCTTCCTGCACCTCTTCTGCCTGCACAACCGGTTCCTTTTTCGCCGGCTTCTTGGGCGCGGCGGCTTTCACGGCGGGCTTTGCGGCGGACGCTGCGCCGGATTTCTTCGCTTCCGCGGCTTTCTTCGCGGCGGCGGCCTTCTTTGCGGCTTCCGCTTTTGCCGCGTCGGACACAGTCGATTTCTTTTCCATATGGTACCCCCACGTATCAAACTGGTATTTCTTTCTTACAGTATAACAACATTAAAAATCGTTTGCAAGAATCCAACGCGAATCCCGCCGACTCACAATTTACAGTCTTCGTAGCGAATAATAGAAATCGTTTGCAAGAAATTCATCGTCTCACAATTGGATTCTCTGGTCAAGAAACACAGGGGAATGTTATAATGATTCTGTGAATGGAGCAGCCCGCGCTTGGGAGCGAACGCGAGCGGAACTCGTCGCAGAAACACATCTCGGAGGAAAAAGCACAAATCATGCTGAATTTTGAATTTTATAGCCCGACGCGCCTCATTTTTGGAAAAGGCACGGCGGATCAGGTTGGTGACCACATTGCCCCGTTGGCGAAAAAGGTGCTGCTGCACTATGGCAGCGAGCGCGTTGTACAGAGCGGGCTGATCGGGCGCATCGAGAACTCGCTGGCCAATGCGGGCGTCGCCTGCGTAAAGCTCGGCGGCGTCATCGCTAATCCGGACATCGAACTCGTGCTCAAGGGCGTTGCGCTGGCGAGGCAGGAGGAGGTCGACCTGATTCTCTGCGTCGGCGGCGGTTCGGTGATCGACTCCGGCAAGGCGATTGCGCTGGGGCTCAAGAACCCCGACCTCGATCTCTGGAGCGTCTACGAGAACAACCTCGAAACCAGAGGCGCATACCCCGTTGCGTGCGTGCTGACCTTCCCCGCCGCGGGCAGCGAGGCGAGCAACAGCACGGTCATCAGCAACTACAAAACGAACAAGAAGTGCGGCTACAATCGCGAGTGGAATCGCCCCGTGCTCTCGATTATCGACCCCACGCTGTTTGAAACGATTCCGAAGTTCCAGATTGCGGCGGGCGTTGCGGACATGATGAGCCATATCTTCGAGCGCTATTTTTCGAACACGGAGCACACGGAGCTTTCGGATGCGCTGAGCGAGGCGACGCTTCGCACGCTGCTCACGTTTGGGCCAAAGGTGGTCGAGGATCCGACGGACTACGACTCGTGGTGCCAGGTCGCGCTCTGCGGCACGATTGCGCACAACAACATGCTCGGCGTCGGCCGCGTGCAGGACTGGGCATGCCACAAACTGGGTCACGAGCTGACCGCGCGGTTTGGCGTTACCCACGGCGCGGGGCTCGCGGTGCTGACTCCGGTCTGGATGCGCTATGTCTGGCGCGAGAACCCGAAGCGCTTTCTCGATTTTGCGCATCGCATCATGCAGGAGGAGGAGCAGCCAAACGCGCGGGCCGCGACGATTGAGGCGGCGGTTTCCTCGCTGGAGACGTTCTACTCGCGCATCGGGCTGCCGCATAGGCTCTCGAAGTACGGCGTGGAAGCCGGCGCAATTCCCGAAATGGCGCGCCTCGCGACCCACGCACCGGACGGCAGCGACCGGCCGCTGGGCGGGTTGAAGAAGATCTACGAAGCGGACGCCATCGCGATCTACGAAAAGGCGCTGTAGTTCAAAGCAAAACAAATCAAGCGGGAGGCAGAAATGCTTCCCGCTTTTTGTATGATTTTGAATATAGCTTAGGAGACGACGATTTGTCCCTTTTTCACGACCGCCTTCACCAGATTGCTGCCCATGCGATAGCACAACAGCTCCATGCCGTCCGCGTTCCAGAGCGTCAGGTCGGCCTGTTTGCCGACTTCGACGCTGCCGAGGCGGTCGCCCAGCCCGATGGCGCAGGCGGCATTGAGTGTCACCGCCGTGAGGATTTCCTCCGGCGTCATACGATAGCGCAGGTACGCGAGCGTCGCCGAATATTGCAGGTTCAGCGAGGGGCAGGAGCCGGGGTTAAAGTCCGACGCGACCGCAACGGGAACATGATTCGCAATCATCTCCTGCGCGCGAGCAAAGGGCTTGTTCAGGTAGAGCGAGGTCTGCGGCAGCAGACAGGCGGTGACGCCGCCGTCCGCAAGCGCGCGGATGCCCGCGTCGGACGTTGCGATCAGGTGCTCCGCCGAAACCGCGCCGAGCTCGCCCGCGAGCTGCGCCCCGCCGAGGGAGTCGATTTCGTCCGCGTGAATCTTGACACCCAAGCCGAGCGAACGTGCTGTTTCAAGAATTCTCCGGCTTTGAGCAACCGAGAACACGCCCGTTTCGCAGAACACGTCACAGTATTGCGCGAGACTTTCTTCTACCACACGGGGTAAAATCACGTCGCAGACATACTCCGCGTAATCGTCCGCACGTCCTGCAAACTCCGGCGGAACCGCGTGCGCCGCCATGCAGGTGGGTACAACGTCCATCGCGTGCTCGCGGCCAAGACGGCGGATCACGCGGAGCTGTTTTAGCTCGTTGTCAAGATCAAGCCCGTAGCCGCTCTTGATCTCCGTGGTGGTGACGCCGAGGGAGAGCTGCTCGTCGAGAAACGCGCTTGCGCGGGCGAACAGCGCGTCTTCGCCCAACGCGCGCGTCTGGCGGACGGTGTCCAGAATGCCGCCGCCGGATTGCAGGATTTCGAGGTAGCTCGCGCCCTTGAGTTTGAGCGGAATCTCGTGCTGCCGCCAGCCGCCGAAGACGAGGTGCGTATGCGCGTCCACCCAGCCGGGGGTCGCGAATGCGCCACCCGCGTCGAGCTCCTGCGTGCCGGGCGGGCAGGCGGGCAGATTGCCGTCTTCCCCGATGGCGCGAATGATCCCGCCGTCGATGAGGACGCTGGCATCTCGATACATTCGGTTTTCGCCCTGCGCCGCGCCCCTGCGGCTTGTGGAACCGACGGGGGTTTGCAGCAGGCCAATGTTGCGAATCAACAGCATGGATTTCTCCTTTGCTAGCTCAGCCGATACTCCAGTACCTGTGTTTCCGGATCGAACTGCTCGAGCCCCAGATAATACTCCGCGCTGTCAATCAGCGCGCGCATCGGTACAAGGCCGACAATCTCCGTGCCGACGATGGAAACGCCATAGCGCGCCGCCTCGAAGCGAACGAACTCGACCACGCGGTAGAGCGGCGTGAGGCAATAGTTCGTCATATTGATCGAAACTTGCGCGGTGTCGCGCTCCTTGAGATAGACGCCCATCGCCTTGACGCAGGTCAGGCCCCCGCCGGACTGGCGAATCACACGGGCAATCCTGTCCGCAACCGTAACGTCGTTGGTGGAAAGATTGATGTTAAACGCAATCAGCGGCGCGCGCGCGCCAACGGCGACGACCCCCGCAGTGGGGTGAATCGTCCGCCCGCCGAAGTCGGGTTCCCATTCCGGCTGCTGCACCTTTTGCGCCATGCCTTCGAACTGCCCTTTGCGGATATTCGCGAGGTTTTCGCGGTGCGGCGCGGTCGCGGAGGCTTCGTAGAGAAACACAGGAATGTTCGCCTCCGCCCAAATGCGCTCGCCGACGCGACGGGAGAGCGCAATGCACTCGTCCATCGAGACTTCGCGAATGGGGATAAACGGAACCACGTCAATCGCGCCCATGCGCGGGTGCTCGCCGGTGTGGTGCGTCAGGTCGATGCAACGCGAGGCCACCTTCGCGAGGCTGACCGCCGCTTCCTCAACGCCCGCCGGATCGCCGACAAACGTAATCACCGAGCGGTTGTGGCTCTGGTCGCTGGAGGTGTTCAGCAGCGTAACGCCCGGGGTTGAGCGGATGACGCCCGCCGCCTGCTCAACGATATCGCTGTCCGCGCTGGAAATATTGGGAACACATTCGATGATTTTTGCCATATCGTATCATTTCTCCTGTAGATTCAATTGCTTTTCAGTATATTGTCGAGCAGCGTGTCGTCCGTCCGATACGGCAGGGTGATGTGCGCTTTCTCGCCCTCGCGTTCATTATACCGCGCGGCGGTGCGGAGCGCACCCTCGTTTCCGGCCCAACTTCGTCTTGCGACGCCGCCCATCACGTCCCAAGAGATCGCGCTCTCGATGACCGCGTCCACGCGCGCGCTGCCGTCGAGCAGCAGCCCGAATCCGCCGTTGATTACCTTGCCGATGCCCACGCCGCCGCCGTTGTGCAGCGCGCAGAGCGTCATGCCGCGCGCGGCGTTGCCCGCGAAGCACTGCACCGCCATGTCCGCCATGACGTTGCTGCCGTCCTTGATGTTTGCCGTTTCACGAAAGGGCGAATCCGTGCCGGAAACGTCGTGATGATCTCGCCCCAGCATAACGGGGCCGATTTCGCCGCGGCGCACCATGTCGTTGAACCGGAGCGCGATTCTTCGCCGCCCCTCTTCATCCTGATATAGAATCCGCGCCTGTGTGCCGACGACGAGACGGTTTTGCTCCGCGTCCCGAATCCAGACATAGTTGTCGCGGTCCTGCCAGCAGCGATTCGGGTCGATGCAGTCCATCGCCGCGCGGTCGGTCTTTGCAAGGTCTTCGTGCTTGCCGGAGAGGCAGACCCAGCGGAACGGGCCGTAGCCGTAGTCGAAGAGCAGCGGACCCATCACGTCTTCCACATAGGAGGGAAAGACAAAGCCGTCC
This sequence comes from Christensenella sp., assembly GCA_034927595.1. GTDB lineage: Bacteria > Bacillota > Clostridia > Christensenellales > CAG-138 > UBA7703. The sequence continues at coordinate 3,316 of JAYFPQ010000147.1, read as the reverse complement.
TTCGTGTCCGCGCCGTTTTTCGCAACCTCCGCCACGCCCGCGTCGAACACGGCCTTGAGGAAGGAATTGCCGTAGTCGAAGAAGCGTGTTCCGCGCGCGGCGAGTACCTGGATCGCCGAATAATGCCGATGGAGCGACGCGTCAACGAGACGACCAAACGCCGCGCGGTCGCGATGCAATAATTCCGTGCGCTCGTCAAACGTAAGCCCGACGGGGCAGTAACCGCCGTTGTAGGCGTTGTGGCAGGAGGTCTGGTCGCTGAGCAGATCGATGGAAAAGTGTTGCGCAGTCGCCGCTTCCAGTAGGTCGACGATGTTGCCATGATAGGCAATTGAAATACTTTTCTTGTTTAGGCGATGTTTATTGGCGAGAGAGAAGACCTCGGTCAGATCGTCCGAAACGGCGTCCACCCAGCCTTGATCGAGCCGGGTTTGAATCCGCGAGCGGTCGACCTCCGCAAAGATTCCGACCGCGCGGGCAATGTTCGCGGCCTTCGGCTGCGCGCCGCTCATGCCGCCAAGCCCGGAGGAGACGAACACGCGCCCAGCCAGATCGCCGTCGCTTGGCACGCCGAGGTACTTGCGCCCGACGCCGAGAATCGTGTTGAACGTTCCGTGGACAATGCCCTGCGGGCCGATGTACATCCAGCCGCCCGCGGTCATCTGCCCGTAGTTGGCAACGCCCATCTGCTCGGCAATCTCCCAGTCGTCGGGATTGTCGAACAAACCGACCATAAGCGCGTTCGTCAAAATCACGCGTGGCGCGTCCGGCTTACTTGGAAACAACCCCAGCGGATGACCGGATTCCAGTACGAGTGTCTGCTCGTCCGTCAGTTCCTCCAGATAGCGCTTGATCAGCCGGTATTGCAGCCAGTTCTGGCAGACCTGCCCCGTCTCGCCGTAGGTCACGAGCTCGTAGGGGTAGAGTGCGACGTCGAAGTCGAGGTTGTTGTCGATCATCACCTGAAACGCCTTGCCCGCGAGGCACTTACCCCGGTAGGCGTCGACGGGTTTGCCGTAGATGCGCTCTTCGGGACGGTAGCGGTAGGCATAGATGCGCCCGCGCGTGGTTAGCTCGTGCAAAAACTCCGGCGCGAGGGTTTCGTGCAGCTCCGGCGGTACATAGCGCAGTGCGTTCTTCAACGCTTGCCGCGTCTGCGCGGGGGAGAGACGATAGCCGCGATCCGGCGCGCGCCGTTTCGACGGATCAAACACCGGTTCGGGCGGCAGTTCCGCGCCGAGCGAGAACGTCGTTTCCCGAATTTCTTCGTTCGCCATAGGCAATCCTCCCAACTAGTTCAATTCGCCGGTGATGGCTTCCACGGCGGAAATCAGCGCGCCATTTCGGACAATCGCTTCGCAGCGCTCCATCTGCTCGTACATAACCGTATCCCGCTCAATGGACGGCACGGCGACGCGGAGCACGTCGTAGGCAGCGCGTGTCGCGGGCGCGAGTTTGTCCGCGCCGAGCATGCTCAACGCCTGCCCCGCCGCGAAGAGCTCAATGGCGAGCACGCGCTGGACGTTTTTGAGAATCTCCGCCGCTTTCCGTGCAGCGATGGTGCCCATGCTCACATGATCCTCCTGATTGGCGGAGGAGGGGATGGAGTCCACACTCGCGGGATGCGCGAGAATCTTGTTTTCGGAAACGAGCGCCGCCGCCGAATACTGCGCAATCATAAAGCCGGAATTCAGGCCGCCGTTCGGCGTTAAGAACGCGGGCAGACCGTTGTTTAAATAGGGATTAACGAGCCGCTCCGTGCGCCGCTCGGAGATGTTTGCCAGCTCCGCAAGCGCAATGCCGAGAAAGTCGAACGCGAGCGCCATCGGCTGCCCGTGGAAGTTTCCGCCGGGGATCACGTCGCCCTCCTCCGGAAAGATCAGCGGGTTGTCGGTGACCGAGTTGATCTCGCAATCGACCGCGCGAACCGTATACGAAATCGCGTCCCGGCTTGCGCCGTGAACCTGCGGAATACAGCGGATGGAATAAGCGTCCTGCACCTTGCTTGGCTGACGCGGTTGGGACAGCGCACTACCGTTTAGCAGCGAGCGAAGATTCTCCGCGCAGGCAATCTGACCCGGATGCGGACGCAGACAATGAATGCGCTCGTCAAACGCGGTGGTCACAGAGCTCTGCGCCTCGCAGGAAAGCGCGGCGATGATATCCGCCGTTTTTGATAGTTGAACCGCGTCCAGCGCGCAGAGCCCGCCGACGGCAGTCATCACCTGCGTGCCGTTGATGAGCGCGAGGCCTTCCTTGGCGGCGAGCGAAATCGTGGGAATGCCCGCGCGGCGCATGGCCTCCGCGCCGGGGAGCGTTTCGCCCCGATACTCCGCCAGGCCTTCGCCGATCATCGGCAGTACCATATGCGACAGCGGAACCAGATCGCCGCTCGCACCGAGGCTGCCTTTTTCGGGAATCACGGGGTGCACGCCGGAATTCAACATAGCCAAGAGCGTTTCCATCGTGGAAAGGCGAATGCCGGAGTAGCCGCGTGCCAGCGCGTTGAGCCGCAGCAGCATGGTCGCGCGGACGGCTTCCTTGGGCAGCGGGTCGCCCGTGCCGCAGGCGTGGCTGACGATCAGGTTGCGCTGCAGGAGCTCCGTGTCCGTGTCCGCAATGCGCTTTTCGGCGAATTTACCAAAGCCGGTGGTCAGGCCGTAGATGGCCGCGCCACTTTGCAGCATCTGCTCCACCACCGCGCGGGAGCGCTCAATGGCGGCTGTTGCGTCATTAGAGAGGCAAGCGGGTTCGCCCGCCCGCGACACGCGCGAAACTTCCGTTAATGTAAGATCCGTTCCGTTCAGTTCAATCATGTATGTGCTCCATCCAACGATATATCCTTGCGGATATGTTGAGTCTATCCTGCATAATCATCCACGTCAATACAAATCAGCGAAAAAGGAAGAGGAGAAAAACGCATTAATTCAGGACTTTTTCCATGTGATACTGCGCCGCACTAAAGTGCATAAACGCGTTTTCCAGCATGTAACATAGTCACTGTGCCGCAAGGCGCTCTGCGGTATGATTAAGCCATCATAAGAACGAGCAAAGGAGTTGCCACTATGTCTGTCAAGATCATCACGAAGGATAACTTCGATTCGGAAGTGTTAAAAGAGAGCAAAACGGTACTTCTCGATTTCTGGGCGAGCTGGTGCGGCCCCTGCCGCATGGTTTCCCCCATTATCGACGAAATCGCAACCGAGCGCGGCGATCTGAAGGTTGGCAAGGTCAACGTAGACGAGCAGCCTGAACTCGCGGCAAAGTTTGGCGTTATGAGCATCCCCACGCTCATCGTCATGAAGGACGGCAAGGT
>JAYFPQ010000086.1:0-11169 GCA_034927595.1 Christensenella sp. | reverse complement strand
AAGCCTGAGACAAACAAAAAACGCAGAATTGCCAATTGGCGATTCTGCATTTTTTTGCTTGGTACCCAGTAGGGGAGTCGAACCCCTGTTACCGCCGTGAGAGGGCGGTGTCCTAGGCCACTAGACGAACTGAGCGCGGTTGCAGGCAATATGATACCGAAATATCAGCCTCCTGTCAAGTGAAATGCGGAAGAAATATATCACTCTTTTTTCGTGAATGACAGCATTCCTCTGCGCAAAAAAGACCGCCCGAGCAGGCGGTCTTTGATGTATTTCCCGTGATAAGGCTTAATCCTTGGACTTATCGACAACCGGACCGTCCAGCACGACCTCCGGCGGGTAGATCGCGTGGTATGGATTCTCCGGGTCCGGGTCGCTCGGGTCCCAACCGTATTCGTGCTTTGCGTCCATATACGGCTCTTCGTAGATCAGCGCCGGCGGTGTTGGCGGCGTCGGGCCGCTGTCGTCCGTAATGATGATTGTCGTACCAACCGGGCAGTTCATATAGATCCAATAGGCATCGACGCAGCGCAGACGGACACATCCGCCGGAAGCGATTGAGCCCAGTTTCTCATAGTACTTGACGAACATCTGCTTTTTGCCATAACCCTGATTGTAGCGCTTGTCGCCGCCAATGGGCACGGAGTGGAACAGATAACTGCCCGTAATCCGGCTGGCATACTGCGAATAGACGTTCTCTCCGTCCACCTGCCCCATCTTCTTGTACGGGTACTGACGGACGATCGCAAAGGTTCCGCGCGGCGTCAGCAGTTTGGTGCGCCCGGTTGAGCAGATCATGACGCGCTCTTCTGTCCATTCGCCATCCTTCGCGATATAAACGACGACGCTCTCCGTTCCAATGTAGACAACGATCATCCGCTCGCCATCCGCCGTGGGAACCGTGGTCGGCTGATAGGCCGGCACGCCGATGTTTGCCGTGCTGGGCAGCGCTCCCGGCGTCATGACGCCGGTGCTGTCCGAAGCGTAGAACGCACCCTCCGCCTCCCCGATCTTCGTATAGATGAAATACGTTCCCGCCCCGTCGGTAATCACGTTGTCGGCGGACATCTGGTATGCCGCGCGTAGACGCACCGTCTCAGGAAGCGGCTGCGCAAGCCCCGTTCCAAACGGTTCTGCAGCGGGATCGACGAATTCCTTGGAGTCCGCGAGCAATGCTCCAGTGGAGTCCGATGGATAGAATCCTGTCAGCTGCTCGCTTTGCACGCCGTTGGCCAGTTTGTTATAGCCGCCGAACACGCGATATTGAATCGCGCCGGAGGTGTCGGTAAACGAAAACAGCGCAATTGCGGCATCCTGCGTTTCAACGCGTGTGTACCCCGCGGGAACTTCCGTTCCGTCCGGCAACGGCATTGTTATAGCGTCCGTATAAGTGATGACCGGTTCCGGCGTAATGACCAGCGGAACCGGCGTGGGCATGGTCTCCGCCGCGGTATCCAGCGATTGCAGCAAGTTTCCGCATGCGCTCAGCCCCAGCAGCAGAAACGCGGAAAGCAACAGCAACATCGTCCGTTTGAACACGGCACGATGGATCGACTTCGTTTCGTTCGAAAATTTTCCATTCATGTCCCCTATTATAAACGATAATCTGTCCTGATTTCAATGATTCGAATGTGACAATCAAAGCAATTTTACCGGCTTTTCCTCTCTTTGTTTGATTTCGTTCCGGTTTACAGAGAATATCGATCGTGGTAAAATAATACAAATTATGAGTACTTCCAAAACACAATCGATTCGGCAGATTCTGTCGTTTTTACTCGGCGCGTTGCTTCTTCTCGCCGTCGTATTTGCTATTCCCTCCAACTCGCATGCAGAAGAGGCGACTGCCGACGATCCGACCGCGAAACTGGACGTGCCCTGCCTGATCGTGGTGGATGCGAACGATCCTTCCGCCGTGTTGTACGAAAAGAACGCGGATCAACGGTGCATCCCCGGCAGCACCATGAAAATTATGACCTGCATCCTCTCGATAGAACTTTGCAACGATTTGGAACAGGAAGTAACCGTCACTGGGCAGGCGGCCGCGCTCAAAGATTCCAACTCCCTGATGGGCGTAATCAAAAATGAAAAGCTCACCATTCGCCAACTGCTCTACGGGCTCATGCTGAAGTCCGGCAACGACGCGGCGCTGCTGCTTGCGCAGACGCTGGGCGGCAGCACGGAGCACTTCGTCGAGCTCATGAACGCAAAAGCCGTCGAACTCGGCATGACGCATACGAACTTCATCAATCCCAGCGGCGCGTACAAACGGGATCAATTTTCCACCGCGCGCGACATGGCAATTTTAACCTGCTACGCAATGAAGAACGAACTGTTTCGGGAAATCGTTTCAACCATTCGTTATCAAATTGACGCAGGCGGCGTGCGTACGCGCACGATGACCATGATCAACTCGAACAAGCTGATTTCCGATCCGGAGAGCAGCCGCCTGTTCTACGATTGTGCCATCGGCGTGAAGACCGGCTCCACCGCGCAGGGCGGAAAATGCCTGGTCGCCGCCGCAACCAAGAACGGTGCAAGCGTCGTCGCCGTGCTGCTTGGCGTTACGGAAGGCGGAAGCAAGCTGGATCGCATGTCGACGGTGTACGAAGACGCGAAAACCATCATGGAGCTGGCGTTTGAACAGCAATTTGTTTCGGTCTCCCCCGCCGACCTCGGATTGAGCCAGACCGTCACTTTGCCGTTGACCGGTGCGGATGCAAAAGAGATTTCGCTTCGCGTGAATCTGCCCGGCGCCCCCATCACTCTTTCTCGTATGAGTGCAAATCGAATTCAAAGTGATCCATCCGTCGTTCAGGCTGTGCCAAGCATATCCTTTGTTGCGGCGCCTGTTTCGGAGGGCGATCTCTGCGGAACCATCGACTACAGCATCAACGGCAGCGCTCTGTTTACCGCCGAGTTGGTCGCCGCGGAATCGGTCGATACGCAATCGAGCGAGCTTTCCGTGTCTACGGTCGCAACCCCCGCGCCGGAGGTGAATGCTCCGGAGCAGGAAAGCTGGTTCTCGTCGCTCCCGGGGTGGCTCCCCTATGTCCTTGGTGCATTGGTGCTTGCCGCGGCTGGTGTCGTCGTTTACTTCACCGTCATTCGAAAGTACATAAAAACTCGAAAACGCCGTTCGAAATAGTCGGATTCTTATTTCTATTCGGAATACTAAAATAGAGAGGAAGTTGTTTCTTCGCATGTCGGATTTGGAACAGCCCGCGAAAACGCGCGGCTCCAATGCCTTGCGCGTACTCGTTTTTGTACTCGCCTTTGCGTTGATTGCCGCGATTCTGATGTTTGCGTTGGATGCGATTCTGCCCGGATTTTTGAACGTTCTGGAGCACGGCGATCAAGCGCAGATTGAGCAATACATTCGCAGTTTTGGCAGCTTTGGTGGCGCGTTGCTTGGGTTTTTATTGCAGTTCATTCAAATTCTCAGCGTGCTGTTCCCCGGCGGGCCGATCCAGATTGCGATTGGCATCGTGTTTGGTACGTTCGAAGGCTTTTGCATCTGTTTCTCCGGATATGTGCTGGCGAACCTGCTTGTGTTTTGGAGCGCACGAAAGCTTGGAAACCGGCTCGATCAGGTGTTCTCCAGTAATCGTAAAAGCCGTCTTCGTTTCATTACGGAAGCGCAGCACCCGGGGTTTGTCGTTGCCCTCTCGTGTCTGCTTCCGTTTCTTCCGAATGGCTTGGTGCCGTACATTGCCGCGCGTACCAAGATTACAACCGGTCGTTTTCTAATTGCCATCATCCTCGGCTGCATACCGACGCTATTTTTACTCTGCGCAATCGGCAACACGCTGTTGATGGGCGATTATCGAAAAGGAATTCTGCTCGGCGCTCTATTGGTCGTTGGCGTACTTCTTCTCTACATCTTCCGCAAGAAGCTCTTTGCACTCAGCGAAACCGTTCAGACTGCTTGGGAGCAGAAACGAAAGCAGCGGGCATCCCGTTCCAATTAAAGTGGCATATAAAAAAAGACAGCGCCCGGAGTGTATCCGGGCGCTGTTTGCATCTTGGTTTGTTCGTCACAGGAGTTAGTTCATAACCGCCTGATCCTGAATGTCCTGCGCTTCTTCGGCGTACGCAGCAATGGTGTTGCTGTCGGCAAGGCGCTTGATCGTCGCGTTGATCGCGTCCTTCAGTTCCGCGCTGTCCTTGGGCAGGCCAACGACGTAACCGGTGGCTTCCGCGTTAAAGACGACGCCGCTCGCAATTGCGAGTTCCGGATTGTTCTTGATGTACGCTTCCGCGATGGGCTTCTCAACAAAGATCGCATCCAGCGCGCCCGCTTTCAGTTCGGACACGAGCTCGGTAACCTTCTTGAGGGCGACTTTCTCCGCGCCGGTTGCCTGCGGGAAATAGTCCGTCTCCAGCGTGGTGCCCAGCTGGACGCCAACCTTCTTGCCGGAGAAGCTGGTTGCAAGATCCGTGTACGCATCCGCACCGTCCGCCTTGACCAGCGCGACGATCTCGTCAATGTAATACACTTCGCTGAAATCCATGACCGCCGCGCGCTCATCCGTCGCGTTGTACGCGGCAAGAATGAGGTCGATGGTGCCCATCTGGAGCGCGCTGTCGAGGCCGTTGAAGTCCATCGCTTCGATCTTCAGCTCAACGCCAAGATCCTTGGCAATGTCGTTTGCAATCGAAACGTCAATGCCCTTGTATTCCATCGCGCCGTCTTTGCCGGCAATGACGAACTCATAGGGCGGGTAGTCCGGCGAGGTGCCAACCACCAGCACGCCAGCCTGTTTGATCGCTTCGAGCTTGTTCGTGGGCGCCTTCTTTGCGCAGGCAAACATGCCAAACGCAAGAATCACGCAGAGCACAAGAGCTACTACTTTTTTCATGATTATTTCCTCCGTTTTTATTAATCCTAAAAACTGCCATTCGACAGTAGGAATCCGATTTCGTTTCTTACAGAACCTTCGAAAGGAATGTTTTCGTTCGCTCGTTCTTGGGGCTACCGAACAGGTCGCGCGGCGTGGCATCCTCCAGAATGGTTCCTTCGTCCATAAAGATGACGCGGGAGCACGCTTCTTTGGCAAAATTCATTTCGTGTGTCACCACGACCATGGTCATTCCGCCCTGCGCAAGGGAGCGCATCACGTCCAGCACCTCGCCAACCATCTCCGGGTCCAGCGCGCTGGTCGGTTCGTCAAAGAGCATCACGTCCGGCTGCATGTTCAGCGCGCGGACAATCGCGATACGCTGCTTCTGACCGCCGGAGAGCTGTCTGGGCAGTGCTTTCGCGCGGTCGGCCAGGCCAACCCGCTCCAGCAGTCCCATCGCCCTCTCGCTCGCCTCCTGCTTCGATTCGTGCTTGGCCATCATGGGCGCGAGAATCATGTTGTCCAGCACGTTCAAGTGATTGAACAGATTAAACTGTTGAAACACCATGCCCATGCGCTGGCGATGACGGTTGATGTCCACGTTCTTATCCGTGATGTCGCAGCCTTCGAAGACCACCTTGCCGCTCGTCGGTGTTTCCAGAAGATTCAGGCAGCGCAGCAGCGTACTTTTTCCACTGCCGGACGGGCCGATGATGCCGACCACTTCGCCGCTGTCAATCGTCAGGTCAATGCCGTTGAGCGCGACCAGATGGCCGAACTTTTTCCCGAGCGATACGGTTTGAATCATTGGTTCGTTCATGCTGTCTCCCCCTTCTTCATGCGCTTTTCGAGCAGACCCATGAGTTTGCTCAACGGGAAGGTCAGGCAGAGATACAGCATAGCCGCAACCATCAGCGGTTCAAACGGGCGCGCAGTTCCAGCGCGAACGAGATCCGCCATGTACATCAGGTCGAACACTCCGACCACGGAGCAGATCGAGCTTTCCTTTATAATAGACACAAACTCGTTTCCAAGCGCGGGCAGAATGTTTCGATACGCCTGCGGAAGAATGACCTTGCGCATCACCTGCGAGCGCGTCATGCCGAGGCTGCGCCCCGCTTCCATCTGTCCCGGGTCAACCGCGTTGATACCCGCGCGCATGATCTCCGCGACGTATGCGGTCGAGTTGAACGCAAGCGCGATGATGCACGGAACGAATACGCTCATTTTGCTGAGCGACGGAAACGCGATAATCAGGCCATAGCGAAACAGATACAGCTGAACGAGCATTGGCGTTCCACGGGTAAATTCCACATACACTGCGGATAAAAACCGCAGAATCCGGCTGCTCGAAACGCGCGCAAGCCCCATAAGCGTGCCAAAGATCGTGCCAAGCAGAACCGCAAAGACGGAGAGTTCCAACGTCATCACAAGCCCGTCCACAAAGAACTGGCCATACTTGCCTAAAAACTGAAAACTAAACGTGTAATCCATCTTGCCCTCCGTGGCTTTAGAATAAGTAGTATAGTTTCTTAATATGCATATGTCAAGTATAAATACTGTATATTATCCTGAATCATGTATAAAAAGAGAAACGCCTGCATAAATACGGCGTTTCTCCGATTGCATACGATACTTAATATGGCTGTGAAAGAACCCCTTCCTGTTCGGGACCGAGTCCGCGCACCGTACAAACGCCAATTTCTTCCGTAATATGCCAGGCAGTTTCCAATACGGTTTGCGGCGAATGTGCGTTTGGGTCCTCCGCGTTTCGCGGACGGTACTGCTGCAGAAAGAACTTTTCGCAGCCTTTGACCAACCGTGAAGCTTCGACGGCACCCTCCGGCGACAGCTGCGGCGCGAAGGTCAATCGAAATTCGTGTTTCACCGCGCTGTTTCGCAGAATTGCGATGCTCTTTCGAATCGCGTCCGTATCCACGCTTGCGCGAGCAATTTCATCGTATTGTTCCAGCGGCGCTTTTATGTCCATTGCGACGTAGTCCAGCAACCCTTTGCCGATCAACTGTAACAAAACATTCGGTTTCGAGCCGTTCGTATCGAGCTTTACCAGGTACCCCAGCTCCCGTACGCGAAGAATGAACGCTTCCAGATTCTGTTGCAGCGTTGGTTCCCCGCCCGAAATCACGACCGCGCCGAGCAGATCCGCGCGCTTCTCGAGGTACTCCAGCACAGGCGCCTCGTCGATCAGCGGAACATCACGGCGAAGAATATGCGCATTGTGACAATAGGCGCAGTCGAAATTACAGTATGGCGTAAACACAACCGCGCAGGGCTGCCCGGGATAATCGACGAACGATGTTTTTTGAAACCCTGCGATCAGCATATTCGCTATTCCCCGATTCTGATGTTTCATTCGTGTTGAGACTGCCCTTACAAGCGGATTGGAGACGCGCCGAGCGGCACATCTCCAATTTTGCCGGTGTATCCAAATCGTTCGTTCGTGCTCAGACCACGAACTTCTTGCGAATCATGTATTCTTCTTTCTTGCCGGGGTTGTAGTTCTGCACGGGGCGGAGATAACCAACCACGCGCGACCAAACCTCCGCGTTCTGCCCGCAGGTCGGACAGGTGAAGTGTTCCCCGGCAATATAGCCGTGTTCCTTGCAGATGGAGAACGTCGGCGTAATCGATATATACGGCATGCGGTACTTCGTGAAGACCATCTGAATCAGCTTCTTCGCGGTTTCGATGTCCTCGATCCGCTCGCCGATGTAGAGGTGCTGTACCGTTCCGCCGGTATACAGCGACTGAAGCTCGTCCTGCAAATCGCAGCATTCGAAAATATCGCTTGTAAACCCGACCGGCAGCTGCGAGGAGTTTGAGTACATCGGTTCCTCTACGCCGGATTGCATGATGCTGGGGAACTTATCATGATCGATCTTGGCGAGTCGGTAGCTCGTGCCTTCGGCCGGAGTCGCTTCCAGATTGTAGCTGTGCCCGGTCTCTTCCTGAAACTCAACCATGAGTGCACGCAAAAAGTGCATGATCTCCAGCGAGAGCGCCAAGCCTTCCGGACTTCCAATGTCCTTGCCGATGAAGTTGAGGCAGCATTCGTTCATGCCAACGAGGCCGATCGTGTTGAAGTGGTTTGCCCAAAACTCGCCAGTGCGCTTCTTCACGTCGCGTAGGTAGTTTGCCGAGTACGGATACAGCCCTTGTTCCGTTTGCTGCTCAATGATCTTGCGCTTGATTTCGAGGCTTGTCTTGCCGAGCGTTGCGATGGTGCGCAGGCGCTCAAACAGATCCGCTTTCGACGTCGCCAGATAGCCGATGCGCGGCAGGTTGATGCTGTATACGCCCATGCTACCGGTCATTGGATTGCTGCCAAACAGGCCGCCGCCGCGTTTGCGGAGCTCGCGCGTGTCCAACCGCAGACGGCAGCACATGGAGACCGCATCCTCCGGCGAGAGATCGGAATTGACGTAGTTGGCAAAATACGGAATTCCGTATTTACAGGTAATCCGCATAAAATCGTCCACCACCGGGCTTGACCAGTCGAAGTCCTTCGTGATGTTGATGGTCGGAATCGGGAACGTAAACACTCTGCCCTTCGCGTCACCTTCTAACATGACCTTGCAGAACGCGTGGTTGAATAGATCCATCTCCGCCTGAAACTCGCCGTAGGTTTCGCTTTGGAACGTGCCGCCGCGAACGACCGGCATGTCCTTGAGCGTAGACGGAACCTTAATGTCAAACGTCAGGTTCGAAAACGGGCACTGGAAGCCAACACGTGTCGGCACGTTGATGTTAAACACGAACTCCTGCAGGCATTGGCAAACCTGATCGAACGTCATGTTGTCGTAACGCAGAAACGGAGCGCAATAGGTGTCAAACGAGCTCCAGGCTTGCGCGCCCGCGGTTTCGCCCTGCGTCGTGAAGGTTGAGTTGACGATTTGTCCCAAAAATGAACGCAGATGCTTTGCGGGCTTGCTCTCAATCTTTCCTTCAACGCCGCCGAACCCGTCCACCAGCAACTGGCGAAGATCCCAGCCCGCGCAATACGGGCCAAAGAAGCCCAAGTCGTGGATATGCGCATCGCCGCTTTCGTGCGCCTTGCATACGTCGATGGGATAGACTTCGTAGAGCCAATATTTCTTCGTAAACGCTTCGCGGATATAGTTGTTGAGGCCGTTCACGCTGCGCTGCATGTTCGCGTTTTCCTTCACGCCCCAGTCGCGGTCGTTGAGATAGTCGCTGAACATATCGATGGTCGCGCCAATCAGCGCGTTGATCTCGCGCGTACCGCGGCGTTTCTCGCGATAGAGAATATAAGCCTTCGCCGTCTTAGCGTGGCCCGCTTCGATGAGCACCTTTTCGACAAGGTCCTGAATGCCCTCGACGTCCGGCGTGCCGCCATTATAACGAATCTCCGCAAGACGAATGACCTCGTCCGTCAGACGTTCGGAGAGTGCTTCATCGGTACCGTTGACAGCCTGCGCCGCCTTCCAGATCGCGTTTTTAATCTTCGCGCGATCAAACGATTCCCGATGTCCATCCCGCTTAACAATCTCATGAAACATGAGTGAGCCCCCCTGAAACGTACTGTATTCTTAGTTTATTCCGCTCTATATTTTGTGTCAAGCGGTGTTTCTGCATACCAGATATTGATATATTCAGTGGACAACCTGTGGATAATTCATGAAATCGGATGCATGAAAATCAAATTGATGTAAAGTATGCGGTTTTCTGGGCATCCTGCAATTGTCACCATGAAACAATTACTGCATGTATTCTGCATAACTCGTATATTCATGTTTTTTGTTTTTAAAGATTTCATATTTAAAACAGATAATTCTGCTCTGTTGCGTATTGTACATCCAATTCACTTTCCGCGTTCAACGAAATAAAGCCTCCGTGTATTCCACGGAGGCCCTGTCTGTCAGCGTTTTTTACAGATTAAAAGCCTTGGAAATCAAGTCGACAATCTCGGCGCCAATGCGCGCCTGTGCTTCCTCGGTGGACGCGCCGATGTGCGGCGTGCTGCTCACGTGCGGATGCTTGTAGAGCGCTTCGTTCTTGCTGGGTTCCTCCGCGAACACGTCCAAACCGGCGGCATAGACCTTGCCGCTGTCCAGCGCTTCGAGAAGCGCCGCTTCGTCTACGTTTGTTCCGCGGGAGGTGTTGATGATGATCACGCCGTCCTTCATCTTCGCGAGCGCTTCACGGCTCACGAGCGGCTGGCCGGGCAGCGACGGAACATGCAGCGAAATGATGTTCGACTTCGCGAGCAGTTCGTCCATCTCGACGTAACGCATGGTGTCGCACTCAAGCTCCGGCATCTTGTAGATGTCGTACGCGAGCACGCTCATGCCCAGCGCCTGGCAGCGGCGGCCGAGCGCCTGCCCGATGCGGCCGTAGCCGACGATGCCGACGGTCTTGCCACTCAGCTCAATGCCTTCGTAGGCCTTCTTCTCCCACTTGCCTTCACGCATCGTGTGCCCCGCGGCGGAGATGAACCGCGCGCAGGAGAGCATGTGCGCCAGCGCCAGTTCGGCGACCGCGTCCGAGCTTGCCTTCGGCGTGTTGCAAACAGAGATGCCACGGCCTTCCGCGCAAACCTTATCAATATTGTCGATGCCGACGCCCGCGCGAATGACGAGCTTCAGCTTGCCGGTCAAGCAGGCCGCATTGATCTGCTGCTCGCGCACCTTGGTTGCGCTGCGAACGACGAGCACGTCGTAGTCCTGCAAAGCTTCGCAGAGTGCGTCCGGATCGTAAAACTTCACGTCGACCTGGCAGCCCTTTGCTTCCAGCGCGGCAATCGCGCTTTTTTCCATTCCATCGCTGGCGAGAATCTTAATCATTGTGTTTCTCCTTTGTTCGCTCTCGGTTACAGGTTCTCGGCTTCGAACTTCTTGAGGAAGTCCACCAGCGCGACGACGCCTTCCTTCGGCATGGCGTTGTACGTGGAAGCGCGCAGGCCGCCGACGCTCTTGTGACCCTTGAGGTTATCGTAACCCGCGGCCTTCGTCGCGGCAACAACCTTCGCGTCCAGCTCGGCGCTCTCGGTGACGAACGGAATGTTCATGAGCGAACGATACTCTTTTTCGACCGTTCCTTTGAACATTTTGCTCGAATCGAGGAAATCGTACAGCACCTTCGCCTTGTCTTCGTTGATCGCCTGCATCGCAGAGAGGCCGCCGATCTTCTTGAGATACTTAAACACCTTGCCGCAGACGTAGATCGCCCAGCAGTTCGGCGTATTGTACATGGAGCCGTTCTCCGCATGAATGCTGTAGTTCATATAGGTCGGCACTGTCGCCGGCAGGTCCTTGCGGATCAGGTCCTCGCGGACGATGGCGACCAC
>JAYFPQ010000009.1:0-3998 GCA_034927595.1 Christensenella sp. | reverse complement strand
GTACGGTTCCATCTGTAAAAACGAATCTCAGTGAGTTGACTCCCGTGACCTCGATTCTTGATATCTTATTCCGAAACTCAACTTCGTCGAAAGAAGGTAATTTGAGCGTTTCCGCGCAAGCGTCCAGCAGCGCCGCTTCCGGTATCTGTTTCGCTGGGCAAGCGCTCCTTCCATGCTCCAAATAGGTCGCGCAGAGCCAGCTAACGCGCCCTTTCGTCGTCTTCCGCTGGAAGTTCTTCCCGCAATTACCACAGATAATCTTGCCGGTAAAGGGATATCGCGCATTAGCGGGGCTGTTCGGTTTATTCCGTTCGCCAGCCGATTTGAGCAACTCTCGCGCCGTCGCGAACGTATCGTTATCGATGATAGCCGGATGCGACTGTTCTACATAATACTGAGGAACTTGTCCATGGTTTCGTTTCTTGCGTTTGCTCAAATAATCGGTGATGTAGGATTTCTGCAGAAGAGCGTTCCCCGTGTACTTTTCGTTTGTAATGATTTCGCGGACATGTTTCGCGCTCCATGCGGCATGGTTCAGCGTCAACTCTCCTGCCGCGTTCAGCCGCCTCGCGATTACCACGCTGGAATCTCCGGAAATATACCAATCGAAAATCTGCCGTACGATCTCAGCCTGATGCGGTTCTATGGAAACACGGTCGCGCTCAATCACATAGCCGTACATATCCCTTAACCCGACCAGTTCGCCCTGTTTCATCTTCTCGCGTATCCGCCATTTGCAGTTTTCTGAAACGGATCGGCTCTCCTCCTGCGCAAAAGAAGAGAGGATGGTAAGCATCAGCTCGCCATCCCCTGAATTACTGTGGATGTTCTCTCGTTCGAAGAACACATCCACACCCTTTTGTTTCAGTTCCCGCAGTATGTTCAGCGTATCCAGCGTGTTTCTCGAGAACCGGCTGAGAGACTTCGTAATCACCATGTCGATATTTCCCGCATAGCAATCGGCGATCAACCGCTGAAACTCCGGCCGGTTATCCTTCGTGCCCGTCAAGCCTTCGTCCGCGTAAACACCGACGTAGATCCATTGCGGATTTCGTTGGATGTGCGCGCTGTAATACCCGACCTGCGCCGCTAGGGATTCCACCATGGACTCCTTGTCGTTGGAAACGCGAGCATAAGCGGCAACCCGTATCCGTTGTGGGATTGCCGGGATCGTTGGCTTTAATTTACGAACCACACGATTCATATCCGCTCTCCTGTCATGTGGCATATTAGCTCGATTCGCGGTGTTTATCAACGGAAGATTTTAACAAAAGACAGCCGATCAGTGGCCGATGTTTTTCGACCATAATTCGATTGAAGCCGTCGTATTCGGTTTGATTGATTAGTCCTTGGCGGAGCATACTGTTCGCGGCCGCCATCGAAACACGGTAGCGCATCTCCCGTTCAAACTGCTCGTTTGTCATGCCGCTTTTTCTCCCCAAAACGATCGCGTATGTAGCAGCCATGACAGCAATATTTCCTATGGTTCCGGGTGTAATCCTCAAACATGCGATCGCAGAATACGCACCGCACCTGAACCGCCGTCTTTTTCTTGCCTAAGTCCCGGTGCGTTTTCCACCAAGCGCGGCGACAAGCATCAGAACAGAAGTTTCGATGTTTCTGCCCTTCCGTCTGAATGATTTGTATCCCGCAGTTCTGGCAAACGCCCGATTCTTTCTCAATCTCAAGCGTTACCCCCGGCTGAAAGCCATACCTTTGGCAAACGGATTTCACTGTGTTCCGGGATTGATGCAGTATTCCCGCGATCTGTGTATAGCTATATCCCGCAAGCCTGAGACGGCTGATACCAGCTTTGTTTTGTTCCGTCATCGTATCCTCCAAATACGAAAAAAGGAGCGCCTCGAAAGACGCTCCCATTCCCCGATATGTTGTTTACTTCATGCCCGCAATCAGCTGTTCCGCCGTGCCCGTGATTAGCGCGGAGATATCGACCTGAGCGGCGGTCAGTACATCCATCGCCGACGCGGAAAGTTTCGCGGTGGTCTTTTTGTAGAGCAGTTGCCCGAGTTGCGCGATCTCTTCCTTGGTCAGCTTGCCGTCTTTGTGCGCGGCTTTCATTCCGTCGACGACGGTCTGTTTCAGCTCGCCGACCGTGATCTGCGCGAGCTTGATCAGTTCCTGTTGCGCGTGGTTTACGGTGTCGAGCTGGGTCGCTTTCCCGAGCTTCGCGGTCAGCCAAGCGCCAAATACGCCGATCAGCGCAATAAAAAATGCCGCTGCAATGTTAACGGCATTTTCGATCAGGATGTCGGCGACTGTGGTGTCTGCTGTTCCACCGGTGTCCGCCAGCGCGACGGCGGGCAGCGCGAGCATCAGAAGCGCGATCAGTACTAGGATCAGTTTCTTTTTCATGTGTGTTTTCTCCTTATTAGATAGATGTAGCTTGCTCCGAAGCAAGCTCATGGACAAAGTCTTCGTATTCTTCCTGCGCGGTTTTCGCCTTTTCCCGCGCAGTTTTCATCTCGCCATTAGTTTCTCCTCGTTCCACGGCAACAGCCGTCGCCAGCGATAGCGATAAGCTCGCATCCTGCATCTTCATGGCGAGCTTCGATTCCTTTGCGCGAATGGCCGCGCGTTTCTCCGCTTGCTTTCGATCGCGTGTCATGCGCACTTCCAGCCAAACGACCAACAGCGCGAAGATTCCAGAGATGATTTCTGATATGTAATCCAAAGCAACCTCCTGTACTATGATTTCTTTAAGCATTTAACATTAATACGCTTCGAAAGCGTATTCAGTTGTGTTAAAATCGATATAATAAAACGAAACGGATTAGCAGTAAGAGCATATGTGAGGTCAAAGTAAAACCAAAGAAGGCGAGGATCAAGTATGACCGAGAATCCAGTAAATCATGATGCCGATGGTTCGATTCCCAAAAAGGAGCCAGTCTGCGAACGATGTGGCGGTACGGGGTATATTGATAATTCAAGTTTGCTAAGTTACGGCGATCCCGGATATGGAGGAGATCCTGAATGCAACAAAGAACCGTGCCCCGATTGCAACTACTCTCAATATTCTTCTAGCCTCAGCAATTCAGCTCCTAAAGATACTGATGCTGGGTGCCTACTCGTTTCTATCGGCATCATTATCTTGATCGGAGTAATCGTGTCGGTTATTGTTTGGCTTGCACGGTAACCGACAGCCATTAGCATAGTAATTTGCAGCGTCCGCACTTGTGCCAATAACCGCTTCCGCCCTGATTGATCCCCTCGAGTACGACGCCGACGTCGCGACCCTTATCGTGCACAACCTTGCCGGAACCAAGATATAAGCCGACATGCGTTTCATCCTCTGTGTTCGTGCTGCTGTTGCGGAAAAGGAAATCTCCCGCGATCAGCTCATTACGGGAAACCACTTCGCAGAGTGCCCATAACCCGTCGCAATTTTTCCGCGAATCCCAAACACCCGTTTCGCGCATGAGCCATGAGATGAAACCCGAGCAGTCGTGCCCCAACAGGTCGGAAAATCCGTATTTGTACTGCTTATCTCGGAACGCGATCGCCCGCGCGTATTCTTCATCCTTCGTCTGGATCGCGCTGTCGGAAAGATCGGTCATGCCACTGCCGCCCCAGACATACAAATCCCCGATGCGCGTCAGCGCAAGTGCACAGACCGCTTTTGCCTTGTCCGTTACCGCTGCTTTCGTGATCGGCTCCTCTTCCGCTGCTGTGTCGCCAAACAGCGCGGCCCACGTTTCTTTCCCGATAATCCCGTCGACGGTAAGTCCGGCCTGCGCCTGAAACCGCTTCACAGCCTCCAGCGTGTCCGCGCCGAACGTCTTCTTGGTGACCGTCGTAATGTGGTCGCCGTAGAACCTAAGCTTCAAGAGCTTTTGTTTGCAGTCAAGACCACCCGTAAAACGGGTGGCTTGCTTTTGGCTATAAGCCCGTGGTGCCTACATGCGCCTCAAGGCGCTGCTTTCACGGTGTTCAAGCTACCATGTATCATCTTACTTTTTGCCCCTAAAGGGGCTCTTTGG
>JAYFPQ010000025.1:0-5682 GCA_034927595.1 Christensenella sp. | reverse complement strand
AATCCTCTCCGGCGGGAACTATGCTACCGCCATGGTCTGCCTCGAACTACTCGTCTGCGCCATCGGGTACGCTGTGTACAAAAAGCAATACCGGCTGCTCGCGGCGTTTGCGCTGATGCTGCTCGTGTTTGGCGCGGGCATGCTGGTCAGTGTCTCCGCGCCGGGCAATGCCGTGCGTCAGGCTAGCGTGGTCGCTTCCGGCTACACGCCGAGCGGACCGGTGAAAGCCATACTTCTTTCGCTCGCTCTCGGCGGCGCGATGGCGGTCGGTTGGTTCGACCTTGCCGCCGTGGTGATCGTTTTGCTGACGGTTTTGCTCGTTGGCCCCGCGCTGCGGAAAACGAACGGACGGTTTCGCTATCCGCTGCTTGTAGTCGCGTTTTTGTTCTGCGTGTTTGCGTCCCAGTTTACGCCTTCCGTCTATGCGGCGTCGAGTCCGGGGCCGTACCGCTTACGAAACGTGGCGTATTTTGTCTATCTGCTTCTCGTTGCGCTCTCCGCGGCGTATGTAACCGGCTGGGCGCAGCGCAAGTTCGCGCCGGAAGCGCCAAAGCAGGCGAACGCGGTGATGCGCTGGCTCACGACGTATCCGGTGCTGGCGGTGCTGTGTTTTTCGCTGCTGCTCGGCGCGTCGCTCTGCAAGCGGGATGTGTTTGATACGCCCACGGTGCTCGCGGTGATGGAACTGCAAGATGACACCGCGCAGGAGCATGCGGCGGCAAGAGAGAAACAGCTGACCGGAGAAACGCAGGGGCAAACCGATGCCCCCGCGCGCGAGTCGAAGCTGCTCTCTTAGTTTTTAAGAATGGTACACTCCGGGGTTCGGAGTGGTTTGGAAAGGTGGTGCGTTCTTTTGGAACACTCCAAGCAGGGCGAAAGCCAACCGTCCAGAACGGACTGGGTTGGAACCGCGCTTCTGCTGTTTGCCGCTGTGGCGCTGATCGTGCTGAATCTGCTCAAGAGCGGAATCTTAGGCGGAACGCAGGCGCTTCCGCTCGGCGTGCAGGCGCTGTTTCCGCTTGCGTTTCTGTTTGCGGCATTGTCGCTGCTGGCTATTGCCGCGCTGCTGCTCGTGTCTCGCGTTCGGCGCGCCGCGTTTCGCGCTTCCGCCGGGCTCGCGGCGCTCTCCGCGCTGAGCTCGGTTGCGTATGCGGTGGTCTGGTGGGACGTTGCGCCGGAACTCATGTTCTGGCAGGATTACGCTTGCATCGGCCTTCAGACGCTGGCCACCGTGCTGGCGGCGGTTGCCGCCTTTCGGCGCACGAAACGCGCTCCGCTGCTGTTGCTTGCCTGCGCCTGCGTTGCCGTGAGCACTATTCTGTTCCTGCTGCCGCCTCTGGTGGAACCAGCGGTGTCCGCGCTGACGCGCGCACTCGCGCTGTCCAGCCCCTTTGCGCTGCTGGTGTTGAGCGGGTTGTTTACCGAAGAAACGACGGAATCCGCGACGAAGGAATAAGCGCTGACACAGGTTTGCCATACGCTCGCTCGCATTGTGAAGCTCCCGTAGAGTTCTGCTCGAATCGGGGGCTTTTTGTTGCGATTCAGGCGGTTTTCTGCTATACTTCACACTTAGGGTATCATGCGGACGAATGCCTTGAATTGGATTTTAATTCAACAGACAGCAGCACTCGCCCACGGAAAAGTACCAATATAAGGAGCTTCCGTATGGGATTTTTGGATACATTGCTTGGCAATACCAGCGCCAGCCGGCTCAAGAAGCTGCAGCCGTATGTCAAGCGCATCAACGAACTCGAACCGCAGATGAAGGCGATGACGGACGAACAGCTCCGCGCGCAGACACAGCTCTTTCGCGAGCGGCTGAAGAACGGCGAAACGCTGGACGGCATTATGGCCGAGGCGTTCGCAACCGTCCGCGAGGCGGCGGTGCGCACCGTGGACATGCGTCATTTCGACGTGCAGCTGCTCGGCGGCATGGTGCTGCATCAGGGCCGCATCTCCGAGATGAAGACAGGCGAAGGTAAAACGCTGGTGGCGACGCTTCCGGCGTACCTCAACGCGCTCTCCGGCGAGGGCGTGCATCTCGTAACCGTCAACGACTACCTGGCCAAGCGCGACGCGCAGTGGATGGGCAAGATCTACCGCTTCCTCGGCATGACGGTCGGCTGCGTGGTCAACGGCATGGAACGCCAGGAGAAGCAGGAAGCTTACAACTGCGACATCACCTACGGGACGAACAACGAGTTTGGTTTCGATTATCTTCGCGACAACATGGTCGTCCGCCGCGAAAACATGGTGCAGCGCGAGCTGGCCTATGCAATCATCGACGAGGTCGACTCGATTTTGATCGACGAAGCGCGCACCCCGCTGATCATCAGTGGCGAAGGCGAGGAATCGAGTGAGCTCTATATTGAAGCAAACCGCTTCGTCAAAAGCCTGTCGCGCGGCTCCGACCTGACGGCGCAGTCCAGCTCGGATCGCATGCTCGGCGAGGAAGTGCCGGAGGACGGCGACTACCAGTGCGACATCAAAAAGCGCACCGTGCAGCTGACCGCGGAGGGCGTCCGCAAGGCGGAGGAGCGCTTCGGCGTGGAAAACCTCGGCGATCCCGCGAACATGGAGGTCAACCACCATATCGTGCAGGCGCTGCGCGCAAACGCCCTGTTCCAGCTCGACAAGGACTACGTCGTGCAGGACGGCGAAGTGCTCATTGTCGACGAATTCACCGGCCGACTTATGATTGGCCGCCGCTACAGCGAAGGCCTGCATCAGGCGCTGGAAGCGAAGGAAAACGTGAAGGTCGAAAAGGAAAACCAAACCCTCGCGACCATCACGCTGCAGAATTACTTCCGTATGTATAAAAAGCTCGCCGGTATGACGGGTACCGCCAAGACCGAAGAAGGCGAGTTCATGAGCATCTACGACCTGGACGTTGTGGAGATTCCAACGAACCAGCCGCTGGGGCGCACGGACCTCGACGACGCGATCTTCATGACTGAAAAGGCAAAGTTCGACAGCATTGTCGAATCCATCAAGGAAATTCACGCAACCGGTCAGCCGGTGCTGGTTGGTACCATCAGCGTGGAACGCAGCGAGTACCTCAGCGAGCGGCTCAAGCGCGCGGGCATCACGCACGTGGTGTTAAACGCCAAGCAACACGCCAAGGAGGCGGAAATCGTCGCCCAGGCAGGTAAAAAGGGTCAGGTCACGATCGCGACCAACATGGCCGGTCGTGGTACAGACATTCTGCTCGGCGGTAACCCGGAGTATTTGGCCCGCCGCGACATGCGCAACGAAGGCATGGAGGACTGGCTCGTCGAAGAGGCGGTCGGCCACGCGGAGACCGCGGACGAGGAAATCCTCGCGGCGCGGGCTAAGTATAAGGAGCTCTACCTCGCGCACAAGGAGAACACCTCCCGCGAGCACGACGAGGTTGTTTCGCTCGGCGGCCTGTTTATTCTGGGCACGGAGCGGCACGAGAGCCGCCGCATCGACAACCAGCTGCGCGGCCGCGCGGGTCGTCAGGGCGACCCCGGCATGACGCAGTTCTACGTCTCTTTTGAGGACGAACTCATGCGCCGGTTCGGCGGCGAGCGCGTCACCAACATGATGAGCCGCTTTGCCAGCGAGGAACAGCAGCAGGAGCTGCGTCTCGAAATCCGTATGCTCACCAAGCAGATTGAAAACGCGCAGAAGCGTGTGGAAGCCATGAACTTCGAAACGCGCAAAAACGTGCTGCGTTACGACGACGTCATGAATAAGCAGCGCGAAATCATCTATGGTCAGCGTCGCCGCGTGCTCATGGGCGAGGACCTCGCGGAGAGCATCCGCACCATGGTCTATGCAACGATCGACGGATATGTCGACTCGCTCTGTAACCCGCATGCGCCGCGCGAAACCTGGGACCTCACCGCGCTCTCGCAGGAAATCTGTAAGCTGACCCTCCAGCCGCCGAAGCGCATTGTTTCCGAAGAGGATGCAAAATCGCTCTCGCCGGAAGAGTTCCGCCAGAAGCTCTACGACTTTGCGGACGGCGTTTATCAGGGCATCGAAAAGAAGGTCACCGAGGCCGGAATCGACATGCGCGAGAACGAGCGCGTGATTCTGCTGCGCGTCGTGGACGAGCACTGGATCGAGCACATCGACGCGATGGACGACCTCAAGCAGGGCATCGGCCTGCGCTCCTATGCGCAGAAGGATCCTGTCTACTCGTATACGAGCGAAGGCTTCGAAATGTTCGACGCAATGGTTGCCGAAATCCGCGAGCAGACCGTCCGCCGGCTGTTCATGATGAAGGACCTCGTCAGCCAGCTCGAGCGCGCGCAGGTTGGCAAACAGATCGAACCCAAGGGCGAGAACAGCGTCACCTATTCGCGCAGCGACAAAAAGGTCGGGCGCAACGATCCCTGCCCCTGTGGCAGCGGCAAAAAGTATAAGATTTGCCACGGACAGGACCTGTGACTCGAATCAACGCGCGATGAACCGCTTTCCGGCGGCTAGCGCGCAAGACCGCACTGCATCTTAGCACTACAGTACGATCGAGAGGAGTCGAAACAACCATGATCCCATTGGACGAATATAAAATGAACCTCAGCTCCTATGAGGAGCAGCTGGACGAGTGCAAAGTGGCACTCAATCCGGAACAACTGGAAGCCGAAATCCGTGCGTTGGACGAGCAGATGGCTGCGCCGGGGTTCTGGAACGACGTGGAAGCAGCAAACAAGCTCAACCGCCAGATGAAACAGCTCAAGCAGAAGCTGGAGCGTTACGCAAAGCTGCGCGCCCGCTTTGAAGACTTGAAAACCCTCATCGAAATGGCGGAAGAGGAGCAGGACGACAGCCTCGGCGGCGAAATCAAAATCGAGGACGCGGCGGTTTCGGAAAGCATTGCCGCACTTCGGCTGGAGCAAATGCTCAAAGGCCCCTACGACAACTCCAACGCCGTGCTCTCGCTGCACGCGGGCGCGGGCGGTACGGAGGCGCAGGACTGGACCGAGATGCTCTACCGCATGTACACCCGATACTGCGAACGCAGAGGTTGGGCGGTGCGTGAGCTGGATATGCTCGATGGCGACGACGCAGGCGTAAAATCCGTTACCTTTGAGGTAACCGGCGAAAACGCTTATGGATATCTAAAGGCGGAGAAGGGCGTGCACCGGCTCGTCCGCATTTCGCCATTCGATTCCAGCGGACGGCGGCACACGTCGTTTTCCTCGCTGGACGTCACGCCGATCTTCGACGACGACACGGGCGATCTCAAGATCGATCCGGACGATCTACGCGTGGACACCTACCGCAGCAGCGGCGCGGGCGGACAGCACGTCAACAAGACCAGCTCGGCGATTCGCATCACCCACCTGCCGACGAACATCGTTGTGCAGTGCCAGAACGAGCGCAGCCAGATTCAGAACCGCGAAACGGCCATGCGCATGCTCAGGGGCAAACTGCTCGAACTGCAGGAGCGCGAGCGCGAAGAGCAGATGTCGCAGATCAAGGGCGAAATGAAGAAGATCGAATGGGGCAGCCAGATCCGTAGCTATGTTTTCCAGCCGTATACGTTGGTCAAGGACCATCGAACGGGCGCGGAAAACGGCAACATTCAGGCGGTTATGGACGGCGACATCGAAAACTTCATCCACGCCTATCTCGTACAGTCCTAAACGTTCTTTTGCTTCTTTTCTTGAAAGAAAAAGAAACAAAAAGAACTCTCAGCATTAACTCTTA
>JAYFPQ010000102.1:0-14864 GCA_034927595.1 Christensenella sp. | reverse complement strand
AGTAATTTTGGAGAAGATTGATGGCTCCGGATCACCGGCGATCTATGTTATACTCACCGTAAGAAGAATCTTTGAAAAGAGGGGCTGCTTCATGCATTCGGTCATTGACTGGCTTCTGGATGGCGACGTCTCCATTCAATACATGACGCACCATCTTCTGCTGCATTCGAGTGAAAACGTGCAGCAACAATTGCGGCAAAGAATCCCGCTGGAGGGGTTCGGCGCGCGCCTGCTCTCCTGTCGAAGCGAAAGCGGGCATTGGGGACGGCATTACTACCAGCCCAAATGGACCAGCACGCACTATACCCTGCTGGATTTGAAGAATCTTTGCGTTCCGGAAACGCTCGCACCCTGCCGGGAGATGGTCGACCGAATGTTTCGGGAATGCCTTCTGGAAAACGGCGGGCTCGACCTCTCCAAGCACGAGCATCCGAGTGACGTTTGCGTGGATGGAATGGCGCTGAACTATGCGTCTTACTTTTACCCGGAGGAAGCGCTGCTGGATCGGTTGGTCGACTTTCTGCTCCGCGAACAGAAGACCGACGGCGGCTTTACGTGGGATTTGCAATCCGACTCCGGCGATCCGCACACGACGATCTGCGTTCTGGAAGGGTTCGCGCAGTACCGCGTCTCTGTCGGGCGAGCCGACGCCGCCGTTCGCGCGGCATGCGACCGCGCCGTCGAGTTTTTGCTTCGAAACGGGTTGTTCGCACAAAACGCCGATCACCGATTTCAAAAGCTCGCTTATCCCTATCGCTATCGCTACGATCTGCTGCGTGCGCTGGAGTACTTTGCCACGGCAAGCATTCCCTATGACGCGCGCATGCGTCCCGCCATCGAGTGGCTGGAGGCAAAGCGGCAGGCGGACGGGTTCTGGTATCTGGAGCATCAGCACAAGGGAAACGTGCATTTCGTTCTGGAAGAAACCGGCAAACCCAGCCGGTTCATCACGCTTAAGGCACTCTTCATCCTGAACTATTTTCAGCGATTACCGAATCTAAACTGACAAATCGCTTTCACTTTCGATTTCGGAACGTTTCAAGCAATTCGCATACGCCTCACTTCTCGCGTAGAAAAACATATATTGCTGCAGCGCGCCCGCAATGCCGGGATACCGCTCCAGCGGAAACGCACCGCCGTATTCGTTTTCGACGATGCGGTTGATCCAAACGTCCCGCGGAAAGCGCCCGAGCCGGTGGTAGCCAAAGAGCAGCACGCAGTTTGCCACCTTCTCCCCCACGCCCGGAACTGCGAGCAGCGCTTGCATCAATTCATCATCCGGCAGATTCGCTACTTGGGTCAAATCCAGCGCGCCGCCGGCGACGAGCCGCGCCGCCGCGGAAACGTACTTCGCGCGGTATCCCAGTGAGCAATCCAGCAGGCAGCGCTCGTCCTGCTCGGCGAGACGCTCAGCGGAGGGGAACGCAAAGAATCGCTCTCCCGCGCTCTCAATCAGCTCTCCGTAGCGCGAGCAGAGCGCTTCGACGCAGTACCGAATCGCGGGGATGTTCTTGCGCTGCGAGAGAATGAACGTAATCAGCATCTCCCAAGGGTCTTGCCGGAGCATGCGAATGCCGCGCCCATAGTCGCAGGCGCGATTGAGAAACGCGTCGTCTGGGTCGGCGCTGGCACGAATGCCCGCGTAGTCCCGCTCCAGATCAAAATAGTCCCGCCAGAGCGCGTCAAAGTCCGCCTGCGTACAGTCCAGCTCGCAGCCCTGCGGCGTTTCGCGCAGTTGCAGCACGCGCCCGAGCGCAATGAGCGTGTAACCGCCCGTCGAATTCGGATTCATGCGGAAGCACTGCCCACTCTCGGCGATTTTTTTCAGGTTAAAATCCGGGTTTTGAATCAAAATCATTGTTTTATTATAATCCATTATCTTCTATTTTCCATAATCTTCTATAATCCATAATCTTCTCTTCACGCAAAAACAAAAAACAGGCGCCCGAACGCTCGAACGCCTGCTCTTGATTCTGTTGTGTCAGACCCGATCGAACGCCTGCGCAAGATCGGCGAGGATGTCGTCGATGTGCTCGGTGCCAATCGAGAGCCGGATCGTCGTCGGTTGGATACCGACAAAGAGCAACTCCTCCTCGCTCATCTGCGAGTGCGTCGTCGACGCGGGATGGATCACGAGGGACTTTACGTCCGCAACGTTGGCCAGCAGCGAGAAGAGTTCCAGCGACTCGGTGAACTGTTGCGCCTGCTCGCGCGTTCCCTTGAGCTCAAAGGTAAAGATGGACGCGCCGCCGTTGGGGTAGTACTTGTTGTAGAGTTCCTTTTCGCGACCCGTCGCGAGCGAGGGGTGGTTCACCTTTTGCACCTTCGGGTGCTTGTTCAAAAACTCGACCACCTTGAGCGCGTTCTCCACGTGCCGCTCGACGCGGAGCGAAAGCGTCTCGACGCCCTGCAGCAGCAAAAACGAATGGAACGGCGAGATGCAGGCGCCGATATCCCGCATGAGCGTCGTGCGAATCTTGGTTACATACGCCGCCGCGCCCACCGCGTCCGCAAACACGACGCCGTGGTAGGACGGATTTGGCTGGCTCAAACCGGGGAACTTATCGTTCTGCTTCCAGTTGAACTTGCCGCTGTCGACGATCACGCCGCCAATCACCGTGCCATGCCCGCCGATGAACTTCGTCGCCGAGTGGACGACGACGTCCGCGCCGTGCTCGATGGGGCGGAATAGATACGGCGTTGCAAACGTGTTGTCAATGATCACGGGAATCCCGTTCTCATGCGCAATCGCCGAAATCGCGTCCAGATCGAGAATGTCCGAATTCGGGTTGCCGAGCGATTCCAGATACAACGCTTTCGTGTTCGGGCGAATCCCCTTGCGGAAGTTCTCCGGGTCGCTGCCGTCCACAAACGTGGTCTCGATGCCGAGGTCCTTGAGCGTGTTGGCAAAGAGGTTGTAGGTGCCGCCGTAGAGCGTCTTGGACGAAACGATGTGGTCGCCCGCCGCCGCGATGTTGAGCACCGCGTAGGTCACCGCCGCGGAGCCGGAGGACGTTGCCAGCGCGGCGACGCCGCCTTCCAGCGCGGCAATGCGCTGTTCAAACACGTCGCTCGTCGGGTTCATGAGCCGCGTATAGATGTTTCCGCCCTCGGTCAGCGCAAAGCGCGCCGCCGCCTGCGCGGAATCCTTAAATACATAGGAAGTCGTCGCGTAGATCGGAACCGCGCGCGCATCCGTCGCGGGATCGGGCTGTTCCTGGCCTACGTGTATCTGCAGGGTTTCGAATTTCAGTTTCTGTGCCATAAGAATTTGTTTCCTTTCCAATTCTCTTGTTGTTGATGCTGTGCTCCCAACGGGGTTCCTACTAGCTCATCAACAATGGCACATTCGATCCATACGACCAGATGCGGCGATTTCCGCCCGGTTTCGAAGCGATAATCGAGGATTGCTCTTCGCCTTCATGCGCGTTTCCCGCCTTTCTCAACCGTATTGAGCGAATTATACGTTGATATGCATATATTGTCAATAGGTTTTCTATGTATTTGGTAATATTGTTTTTGGAATGTCCTTCCGTCAGGAAAGCTTCATATGGAACGAACCTTCGCCGCTCGCTTCGGCAAACCGCGTGGTGCTGTTTTTCCCCTTGTCCTTTGAGCGATACATCGCGCGATCCGCCTTTTCAATCAGCTCGTCCATCGGCTCCGTTCCCTCCATTAGTCCGATGCTCAGCGTCATGTGAAACGTCGAACCGTTGCCGGAGAAGGTCAGCGCGTTGGCGCAGCTGCGAATGCGCTCCGCGACGAGGAATGCGTCCTCCGCGCCCGTGTCGTCCAGAATCACCACAAACTCGTCCCCGCCGAAGCGAATCATTTCGTTTGTGTTGCGAACCGTGCTCTTGATGCACGCGGCGAGCTGGCGCAGCACCTCGTCCCCAACCAGATGGCCATACCGATCGTTGATTGCCTTAAAATCGTCCACGTCGATGAACAGCAGCGAGCGGCGCCGCGCGGACGGCTCCGTCTCCTGACCGAATTTCTCCCAGAGATACTGCTTGTTGAACATACCCGTCAGCGAATCAATCGTGGACTTCTCCAGCAGCTGCTCCTTCTCCTGCTCCATCCGCTGGTACGCCAGCGTCAGGTCGGTGAGCAGCAGCAGCTTCGTGGTGCCGCGCTCTTCCTCCTCAAAGGGGTACTGCGTGAGTTCGAGATAGCGTATCTGCCCGTTGGCCGCATATTCCACCGGATGGCGCTGATAGTCCGTTTCAAACCGATAGTCCGGCAGATAGTTGGTCACCAGATCCCCCGCGTCGAGGTTTTCGTCCTGCAAGATCTGTCTGCCGTTGTTGTTGACGCTCACGATGCGGCCATACTTGTTGATGATCAGAATTCCTTCGCTCGCGTTGAGAAACAGGTTTCGATAGATGTAGTCCGAGCGGAGGTTCAATAGGCGATAGCGCATAATCGAAATAAAGATCGCAAACACGAAGATCGCGATGGCGTAATACATCAGATACAGCTCATCTTCCATATGAAAGACCGCGGGCAGCACATATTCGGAAAACACGCTGACCACGAGCGCAAGGCCAATGCCAAAGAGAATGTAGCGCAGCTGAGCCCGCTGGCGGCCATCCTTGGTTCGAATGAGCTGCTGAAACACGAGAAAGAGCGCGTAGATCGCGGGCAGGCTGAACGTAAACGACATCAGCGGCGCAACAACTGGTGTCGTCAGGCGCCAGAACGTGGGGTCGGAATAGTCAATCGGGTAGAGATAGCGAATGACCACCGTCAGGGTGTTTAGTCCCAGCGCAAGATAAAACAACCAGTCGAGCTGCTTTTTGAGCAGCCGGTAGACGAAATACAGAAACGTAATGGCGAGGTACATCATGCTCAGCCAGTAGACCGTCTTGGCAATCAGGCTGACGAGGCTGCCGTCTCCAAAGGAATTGAGATAGTTCAGCAGCATCCAGATCAAAATGTTGCTCAAAAAGACAAGGAACGATTGGTTGACCTTGTCGTGGCTGCGATTGAGGAACACGAATGTCCAGATGAACATCATCAATCCGTAGATGAAGACGAGCAAAACCATCTGCAGCATGGCACATTCTCCCGGGATGCCCAAAGAAGCGCAATTTGCTTGTAGTATATGATATACCGTCCGCGAACGCAACCGCTCGTGCAAGATTCCTGTTTTCTGCCACAATTTTGCGGGCTCTCTTTGGATCGGCAGGTGACTTTCCTATAACGATAAAATCGTCGTCTTACATTTCGCGGTTTTATCAAGCACGATTGACGAATCGTTGAAGCCGACTTGACGCCACAGCGTCAAAAACGGTCAAAACGCCCGTTTCATCGCGGTTTTGGTGTTTTTCTCGTTTAACATCCATTTTACCGGCTCCCCTGCGCGCGTTTAACAATCGATTGATACGATTCAAACAAAAAGAAAGAAATGAGAGGAGCCCAATCAAGATGAAACGAGTTCGTCTTCTCCCGATCCTCGCCGCGGCAGCGCTGCTGCTCGCCGCCCTCCCGCTCGGCCTGTCCGCAGCCAGCGCAAACGCCCCCGACGCCGCGCGCGCCAGCCTGACCAGCCCCGTTGCCAACGAGGCCGAAGCGGCCAACGTCAAAACGCCGAAGTACGTGTTCCTGTTCATCGGCGACGGCATGACCTATCCGCAGTTCCAGTCCGCCTCCGCCTACCTGAGCATCAACGCGGAAAAGGACACCATCCTGAGCAAGAACGAGCTGCTCAACTTCATGACCTTCCCGGTTGCCGGTTCGGCCACGACCTATGACTCGACCTCGTTCTGCCCGGATTCCGCCTCCACGGCAACCTCGATTGCCAGCGGCCACAAGACCTACAGCGGCGTGCTCAACATGGACGTGTCGAAGACCAAGAGCTACAAGACAATTGCCGAAACCCTGAAGAGCGACTTCGGCTACAAGATCGGCATTCTCTCTTCGGTCAACCTCAACCATGCAACCCCGGCGGCGTTCTACGCGCACCAGGCCAGCCGGAACAACTACTATGAGATCGGCCTTGAGCTGATTGCCAGCAACTTCGACTATTTCGCGGGCGGCGCGCTGCTCAAGCCCACGGGCGATAAGGAAGACGTTGCCCAGCCGGACCTCTACGAGCTCGCCGCTTCCGCAGGCTACAAGGTCGTCAAGACGCAGGCCGAAGCGATGGCGCTCACCGCCGACGCGGGCAAGGCAATCGTCATTGCCGAAGACCTCGCGGACAGCAAGTCGATGAACTACGAAATCGACCGTGCGGACACCGCATGGGCGCTCAAAGACTATGTGCAGCAGGGCATCGCGATGCTCAACAACGACACCGGCTTCTTCATGATGATCGAAGGCGGCAAGATCGACTGGGCCTGCCACGCGAACGACGCGGGTTCCACGATTCACGATGTGCTTGCCCTTACGGACGCGGTTCAGGTTGCGATTGACTTTGCGGCCGAGCACCCGGACGATACGCTGATTCTCGTCACCGGCGACCACGAAACCGGCGGCCTCTCCATCGGTTTTGCGGGCACGAACTACTCCACCTATCTCAAAAACATCAACAGCCAGAAGATCTCCTATTCCAAGTACGACGCGGACTATGTTGCCAACTACGTGGAAAAGAAGGTTCCGTTTGATCAGGCGATGGCGGACGTTTCGGCGCTCTTCGGCCTCGTGTTGCCCGCCGACGCGGATAAGGCCGCGAGCTCGACGCTGGTGCTTACCGACTACGAAGTCGGCGAACTGAAGAAGGCCTACGACCTGACCTTAAAGGGCGGCTTCGGTACGGACGCGAACGGCAAGTCCCTGCAGACGCAGGAAGAGTATGTGCAGTATGGCACCTACACCCCGTTCTCCGTCACCGTCACCCACCTACTCAACAACAAATCCGGCATCAACTTCGCCTCCTACTCGCACACCGGCCTGCCCGCGGCGGTCTATGCCACCGGCGTTGGCTCCGAGCTCTTTGGCGGCGGGTATGACAACACGGACCTCTACAACAAGATGGCTTCCCTGTTTGGCATGTAATCGTCAAATTCTCCAGAACCCACTTCAGCGCGGCGTCCGCCCTTCCGGGGGGCGCGGTGTGCGTTTCGATTCCAATGGAACATGTGGTGATTACACTTGAAGAATCTAAAACAAAAGCGAAACTGGCTCTCGTCCGTCGTCAGCCTCGCGTTGATTGCGGTGCTTGTGCTGTTGCCAACGGGCTTTGAACACGCGGGCGCGGGCCGCCCGGCAAACGAGGAGCGCGTACCCGCGCGCATTCTCTCCACCGACGACAGCACGATTAAGGACACCGGGCTTGTCCGCTCCGGCGAGCAGAGCTGTCTTGTGCAGCTACTCGGAGGATCGCACAAGGGCGAAACCTACCGCGCCGGAAACATGCTCAACGGCTCCTTTGAGCAGGACAAAATCTACAAGACGGGCGAACGTGCGCTCGTGCTCGTGAGCACGGATCAAGGCGAAATTGCCTCCGTGAGCATGATTGACCACTACCGCATCGACGGTGAGCTCTACCTGCTGCTGGCGTTCTTTGCGCTGCTGGTGCTGTTTGCGGGCTGGATGGGCCTGCGCTCCGTGCTGTCGTTCATTCTCGCGGTGCTCGCCATCTGGAAGGTGCTCGTTCCCTGCTGTCTGAACGGCATGAATCCGATTCTGGTCGGCGGGTTGATTACAGCCGCGCTGACGATTCTCATTATTTCGCTCGTATTCGGCTTTAACCGAAAGTCGCTCGCCGCATGCCTGGGCGCGATTGCGGGCTTGGCCGTCACCGCCGCGCTGGGCATTGTCTGCACCAACGCGTTCCACATCCACGGCGCGGTTATGTCGTTTTCCGAAAGCCTGCTCTACAGCGGCTATGAGAACCTGAACCTCACGCAGATCTTTATGGCCAGCATCTTCATTGGCTCCAGCGGCGCCATGATGGATCTCTCGGTGGACATTGCCGCCGCGGTCAATGAGGTCGTGCAAAAACGCCCCGACCTGAACCGTTTTGAGGCGACGATGAGCGGCATGCGCGTTGGTCGCGCGGCGATGGGCACGATGACCACCACGCTGCTACTCGCGTACTCCGGCAGTTTTGTCGCGCTGCTGATGGTCTTTATGGCGCAGGGCACGCCGCTGATTAATATTTTGAATTACAAATACGTTGCCTCCGAAATGATTCATACCATCGTAGGCTCGTTTGGTCTGGTTGCCGCCGCGCCCCTGACGGCGATTGCCTCCGGCCTCCTGTTGGCGCATCCGGAGCAGGCGGCGCAAGCCGAAACATCTCCAATCAAAGAATAACCAAGCAGACGAAAAAAGACAGCACGCCGGATTGAAGTTTCCACGCGTGCTGTTTCTTGTTTCTATCGCTCAGCTTATGCCCGATATACGACTTCAAAGTCCTCAAACACCACCGGCATATCCTCGGAGAATTCGTATCCCAGCGCTTTGCCGTCCTCGGTAAAGAAGCGGGTGTGTCCGCGCTGCCAGGACTCGAGCGAGTCATCCTCCCCTTCGCGGGAACAGATTTCGAACGTAACCTCGCGAAACGGCAGAATCGTTACGGCGGTCGTCTCAATCACGCAGTGAGGAACCCCTGCCCAATCGGTCACGATGGACAGACTTCCGGGTTTGGGCAGTTCCAGGTGCTCCGCCGCGAAGGCATGCAGGCTGCTCGCGGTTGCTCGCTTCTTTCCAGCGAGAACGAGGGCCAGCAGATTGTTTGCCGAGCGCTCGTTTAAGTCGAAATGAAAGCACTCGAGGTATTGCGTGTCCGCGTCCCGGCCTGTTTCTTTCAGAAACGTGTTCCAAAACGTCTTAACGTCCATAATCTTCTCTCCTGTTCCGCTCGTAAAGGTTCCTTTCTATCGTAACGACTCGACGCCCGAAACGCAAGCAAAGCCGCTCCGCCGTCCTTTGAGCTAGCCTTTTCGTGATTTGGTTACGGTTCTACTCGCGTGAATCGGGTAACCTAACAATATACTAATTGTTTGAGGTGTGCACTTGAGTAACAACTTTTTCAGTTCGCTCTTCGGCAACGAGCCGGAGGAGCAGCCCGCCGCGGCGGACGCCATCATTCGCGTCAACAAGCATCGCTGCCCGCAGAACCATCCCTGTCCTTCCGTTCGCGTTTGCCCCGTACAGGCGCTCTCGCAGGTCGGATACGGCGCGCCGGTTGCCGATATGGACAAATGCATCAAATGCGGCAAGTGCGTTCGCTATTGCCCGATGGGCGCCATCTCGCTCGGCTGATGGAATCCCGAATTCCCATGTACAGGAGGTACTCCCATGAAAAAACTATTTGCGTTTCTCTTCGCTTCGTTCCTCTTTCTCTCCTTTTCCGGCTGCGCCGCGCCTGCCGCGCAAGCGGAACCAACGCCAACCTCGAAACCAGCGGAGTATCATAAGATTTCCGCGGCGGACGCAAAGGCGCGCTTGGACAGCGGCGACGAGCTGATTTTACTCGACGTGCGCACGAAGGAGGAATTCGACGCAGGGCATATCGCAGGCGCGGTGCTTCTGCCGAACGAAACGATTCTCGATTCGCAGCCGGACGTCCTGCCCGACTTGAACGCGGAGATTTTGATCTACTGCCGTTCCGGCAACCGCAGCGCGCAGGCGGCAAACAAGCTCGTTGCGATGGGCTATACAAACGTCTACGACTTCGGCGGCATCATCGACTGGCCCTACGAAGTCGTAACCGATTGATCGGACGTTTGATTCTGTTTTTCCTTCCTGATTGAACCGAAAGATCCTGTTCCTTCCAGCAAAGAACCACCCTTGATCGGGTGGTTCTTTGTGTTTCTTGCGCTTGATCTTTCATGTGGCTCGGCTACACGTTGCCGCGCCTTTTGATACAAAACTTTACTTGGGTGTCGCTTCCGCGTTGGGCGTATCCGTTGGTGCTTCCGTTGGAATCGCCGTGGGCGTCGGGGTTGGTGCAGGCGTGGGCGCGGGTGTTGCCTGCGCAAGGGCGGTCAATTCGGTTACCTGTCTGGATAAATCATCCAGTTGCGCCGCAAACGTGCTCTGCGGCGGGAGCAGCTGCTGCTCAATCTGGTTCGCCAATCCGTCCTGACCCGCTTTGAGCAGAATACCGCCTAGAATCATACCGAGAATCGCCAGTGCGCTCAGCACAATGGCTATCATCGGCAGCGGCGACTTCTTCTCCCTGCGATGCGATGTCGAAACGACCGTGCCGTCGCCAGCCACGAACCGCTGGTTTGCCAGATCGCGCATATCCCCGTTCAGTTCCTTCGTCGTTTGCTCCAGTTTGTCCGCGCGCTTCGACAGGCGATCCATCTCCTCGCGGATGCGGCTCACCGTGCGCTGGCCTTCCTTCGTCTGCTCGAGCTGGCTCTTCATCGCCTCAACCTGTCCGTTTAGGCTGTTGAGCATGCGGGTGGTGTCGGCTTGCATCAGCTCTAGCCGTTTCTGCATGTCGCCAATCGGCTTGGACGGATCCATTTTATCCATCGCCGTGCGCAGTTCCGCAGCCTGTGCCTGCGCCGCTTCGCGATTGCTCGTTAACTGCTGCTGAAACGCGCGCAAGCTCTGCTCAACCGTCTGATTCAGCGCGGCGAGCTTCTTTTCTTGCTCCGTTGCCTGGCCTGCCGCGGTTTGAGCCGTCTGCAACGCGGAATCGATGGACGCGCGCAGTTCGCCCTGCTTTTGCTCCAGCGATTCGAGATGCTCGCGGTGGCTGTTTGCAAAGTCCACCTGGCTCTTTCGCACCGCTTCCATCGCGGCGTTTTGCTCGGCGGCGGTTTGCTGAAGCTTTTCTTCCAGTCCCGTTCTCAGCTTGAGAGCGTTTTGTTCGAGGCCGGTTTTCAGGGTTCCAACGCCCTGCGTCAGACCGCTATAATGCTTCTCCAGCTCCTCTTCCAACTTACCCAGCATCTCTTCCTGCTGTTTCGAAGCTGAATCAAACTGGGCTTTCAGCGTTTCTACATCGCTCAGTAATTTCCCAAAGTCCATATGCTAACCTCTTTCGAATGAATTCTGTCGTTTAGTTTTGTGTTTCGGCTATCAGGTTGGCTGTCGATTGATGAAGTTGAACTATATTCTCAATAAAGTCGTTTGTTTTAGCGCGAATTCGAGAGATGTCGGTGTCCACTCGGCTTATAATTTTCGTAGTATACTCGGCAATCTGTCGTGTGAAAAATAGAACTAACTTCCACGCTTGGTCACAATCCCGATAATTCTTCTCAAGTGCTTCAAAATCAGCTTCCGAAAGCGCGAAGTTATGTAGCCGAATTCGAATATAGGCAAGATGTCTTCGGCGGATATCGTCCGGTATCTTTTCTTGCATCAAATCGAAGTACAACTCTTCTACGCCACCATTCAGACTCAGCAGTGCAGGTAGCCTTGCGCAGAACTGGGCGTTATAAGACTCCATGTTCAGAATATAGGTGCTCTCATGCCATTCTCTAAGCTGTTGGAACGAAGCAATGCTCTTTTCAAATCTGGGTAGTTTCCACCAAAACGACTTCTCTTCGTCCATGCATTCCATCAGCTTTACATAGTCCGTTTGGATTGTTTTGGTCATGAATTCGTTGTGTCTTGAAAGCTCGTCGCGCTGCGCGTTATCCTGAATAGACCATTCTTTCGTATATGGCGTCATATTCGGTTTCTCGGCAGGGGGAGTAAACTCGTTCCGTCCGTCCGGCGTCGGCATCACACTTGGCCAGAACCTTGTGTCCGGAATACGTACGGTCAATTCGTCATCCTCAAGTATCAATTGCTGGCGTTCCAGCGTCCCGCCGTACGGCTGACTCGTAACGATTAATTGTGCGGAGGATAACCGGTCGAGATCGTCCAGACAGCGGCCGGTGGTCACGTCAATCTGGTAGCGGTGTCCGTCCGGAATCAGCTCATAAAGCTCCCGCAGCAGAGGACGGAAGAAATCATTTTGATACGCCCGGTCGCGCTCGACCAGAAGTACTTTTCTGCCGTTGCAGAGCAGGGTGACCGCATGCATCAGCACCCGCCGCCGCTGCTCGCTCAATTGATTCACCTCGCTGCGCGAGTAACTCGTTGTGGCAAAGATTTCCTCGTTTGTCGGCCGCGTTGCGCGATGTACCGCTTCCTCTTGAACGAAATTCCGTCCGAGTACCTCTTGAATATAGACGGTGCCATCCAAAAGATCCTCGCGCGGGACGATGTATATCTGCGTAAACTGCGAGTCCCGACCAACTGCCTGCTTTTGCGAAATGCCATAGCAAACGAACGCCTGTCCGGCCACCGAGCGCATCACGCTTGAAAACGCACCAGACGTATAAGAGATTTTCCCACCGTAAAGTTGAAACACGTCGCGCGAAACGCGAATGACCTCTTCGGTATAGGGCAATCCCGCGCCGCCAGAGAAGATGGTCATCTCCCGTGTGACATTTAAGCCAAGGGAGTTGCCAACATAGTCCCGCTCGCGCGAACCAATGATGTTGCAATACGCTCTAACCATTTATCCTCCCGAATGACCTACTATTGCTTAATCATGCAGAGGTTGACCGGCTGACTGTGCCTTGGCAATTTGGGCAAAATAGTTCCGCTTGTGTATGCCTGCAATGAACGACGGTTCCTGTATAATTTTATAGAAAATTTTGTCGTACTTGTGCGGATTGACAAACATTCGTGCAATCGTTTGAACATCCGTTTCACTGGTGTGATAGTCCTGAACACTCAACTGCTGGCAGCTATTCGCCGGCAGAGGCGCTTTGTCTTTGGAGCGGGCCGGAATCTCTAGTTCACCGATCATTCGCATAATCCAATCGTAAATAAGGTTGATGTTGCGCGGATTTGGAGCAAAGCGTAACGGAGAGTTTTCGACAAGTTGAATGTCCTCGCTCCTCTGCGCATAATCGGCCGCTGCCGAACTGTCGCCTTCATCCATACTTTGCTTGATGATTTCAATCGTATCTGTGTGACTACCAAACGCTTGTTGATAACGTTCGTAAAGTATGTCAGCTTCCTCCGATGCCTGAATCACAATCTGCATGGGATTGCCGAGTTTCAGCGCCGTATCGATTTTCCGACGGATTGAGGTGTCTTCCCTCTTAAAAACGGTTTGATCGACCGGGTGCCGTCCGTAGGCCGAGCAGGTAATCGGCGTGTAATACAACGTTGCGTTTACGCTGGCCAGAAAGCTCTGCAACCGGTTGTCAATCGCTCTTCGAACAGCTTCATTGGGGTAAGCGGCCTTTAGCTGCTCACTCTCACGAACGTTATATATTTGGTTGTATTCCCGGCTAAACAGATAATCATCCAAATATGGAACATCTTTTCGGTTCTCAGCGCAGATGGTCTGTTCGTCCATCTGCATCACCGCTACCAGAATCGGGCTCGGCTTGGCTCTGGTTTTCGTCCGAGTAATATGGCTGATAAAATTCCCCAGGGATCGCTGCATACTGCCAAAGTCGGCTTCTTCAAACGCGAAGAGTGAGGTGCAAAAAACATACTGCGAGCATTCCGCAATGGCGCGAAAATTGTTTTCCATCAGGGAAGGATCAAACCTTCCCTCGTCGTTGTTAAACGCCTCGCCGGAGATGTCCACTAACGTCAGCATTCGCGTGGGGCGCTCGCCGTTCTCCAAATAGATGGTCGGGTTAACCTTATTGATACCCCTGATATTCGTCTGTTTTAACGAAAAACCATTTTGATACCGTTTTAACTCGCGTCGAAAAGACTGGTTCTCGCCATCGCGAAGTAGTAGTTGGCTGCCGGGTTCCGCATATTCTAAATACTTGCACAACGCAGCAATCAGGCAGGTCTTTCCAACATTCTGGAAGCCGATGAAACCAATCAACGTTTGTTCGCATTGGAACGCGCGCTCCAACAGCATCGCGTGGCATTGTCGGCAACGGCGATGATCCGTAAAGGATTTAACATCTTCTATGTGAGCATATTTCAGAATTCTATAGCCATTTTCCTCATCATAGGATATTGTACAGTGGCTGACCTCCTCCTCTGCACAATTACTCACCAGAATGCGCGAAAGGTTGTCCGGCAGTCCAGGAATAATCGCAGCTTCTACAGAGGTGATGGAGTATGATTCCTGCTTTCTTTGCTTTTCTAGCATTTCAAGGTACATACGATAGGCTGGCTCTGCATCCTTCGCCCAAGTACCGGTATCCAGGTTACTCCTACATTGCTCGTAGATCATGCTGATCCAGTCGAACAGTGTAATGATGGAGGTACCCTTCCCTTCGTTCCAGGAAAACAGGGTTTCCATCTTTTCTTTGGTTGCATAGATGGGAAACTGTGTGTAGTCACCCGGCAGCGCCCCGAAAAACGCGATTCCCGAAATATCGTAGACAACATCGTCCGGCGTCAATGGCGCGCCACAGTTCACGCAGTGGTATTCATGGTAAGTGTGCTCCGGCATCCCGTTTAATCCCTTCGTGTGCTTTTCTGGTTCCGTTTATAGTGCAGAAAGGAATCCGATTTCGCGCTAAATCCCTTCGTAATAAGCTTTGCAGTACTCGTCCATGCAGAAGCGGAACTGATCCCCCCCGCCGTCGAGCCGCCATTTCAATTTCGGATTCAGCCTCTCGTTTCCGAGAAAGAAGCGAATTCCCGTCACCTCGTTTTGCAGCCAAAGGCGAGACATATGAAACGGCGGCGCATCGCGGTTGAGCTGAAATAACCTTTTTTCCGGGGATGAAAATCGTACAAGCCGCGCTTCCGTTCGTCTTGGTCCAATCAGCAGTCGCTCCCTGCCATCCGTCAGATCAATGACGCTGTTCTCCCGCATCTCAACCACGCCCTTCACCGGCCGATACTCAATGGAATCCTCGTCGCCGGCCGGAGTCGTCAAAGAAATGATTCGATAGCGCAACGCAGACATCGGGATGCTGTCCCCGATGATTCGTATGCCGCGCACATCCGTGGAATATTCCACCACATCA
>JAYFPQ010000121.1:0-13298 GCA_034927595.1 Christensenella sp. | reverse complement strand
GGCGCTCTGGGGAATGGACCTGTTCAACGAAATCTGGAACAGCATCGTCTTTCACGCGTCGGGGTTCGCGCCCGTTTGGGGCACGCCGATGGGCGTTGGGGACACCGCGCTGCTGCTCCTGATTGGCTACAACATCGAGATTTCGTTCATGTTCGCGATGATGGGCGTCGTGGTTTGCCTGACGCTGCCGAAAGACCCCAAGATGAAGATCCTCGGCATCAACAACCGCGTGGTCATGGCGGTGATCTACACCACACTCGCGGTCATCATTGAATGTTTCCTCAACTACGCCGGCCTGCTCACCTGGGAATACCCGTGGTGGAGCCGCTCCGTTCCGTACCTCGTCTGGCTGATTGGCTACCTGCCATTCTTTACGATGG
Organism: Christensenella sp.; assembly: GCA_034927595.1. Classification (GTDB taxonomy): domain Bacteria; phylum Bacillota; class Clostridia; order Christensenellales; family CAG-138; genus UBA7703. The sequence continues at coordinate 12,918 of JAYFPQ010000121.1, read as the reverse complement.
CGTTTGTCGTCCACGACATGAAGAAGATGAAGAACAAGCTCATTACGCTTGGCATCATCTTTGGCGTGGACATTCTCTCGCTGGTCGTGTTTGGCCTGATGGGCTGGATGTAAAACATCGCTCTCGTTCCAAAACAGAAACGCTCCGAACCTCTTTTGGCTCGGAGCGCTTTTTGTGCGCATGCGAATTAGGAAAACCGCTCGATCAACCGCGCAAAATCAATGCAGAACTGCATGTCCTTTTCGCCGAGCTTCGCCTTGTAGTAGCCATGTTCGGCGTTGACCGCGCTGACGCGGGCGAGCATCTCTTTTGCGCCGGCTGCTGCAACGTCTGCCACGGAGCGATAGCCCGCCTCGTAGAATGCCCGCGCCGCAACGCCGCCAACGCCGTTGATCCGCGCGAGGTCGCAGAGGCAAAACAGCTCGCTATTCGCTTCCCCGTGTTCAAACCCGTCCTTCGACGTGGCGATGCCCTGCGCGCGCAGCGAGTCGAGCAACTTTTCGTTCAGCCCGGGGAATGCGGTAAGCGGAACCGGCTTTTGCTCCAGTGAGCCAATCTCCCGCTTGAGCAGCACGAGGTATTCCTCCGATATGCCGGTTGCGGCGGCAAGCGCGGCGAGCTTTTGCGGCGCGGAAAGGCGTTGCTTGAGCTGCGCGAGGGTTTCGATCTGTTCTGCGGAGAGCGCCTGAAAATGGCGCTCGATTCCGTCGTGCAGCAGGCGACGCCCTGGCAGCAGGTTCTGGTTTGCCAGCAGTGTTTGGTAGTCCGCGAGCGGAATGCGGTTGAGATCGAGCGTGTAGCGCATAAACCCTCCATTGATCAACTGATAACAGGCAGCAATACGGAAACACAGATTTACTACGAATGATACCAGTTTAGTCTAACCGAGTGAACCGGACAAGAGTCTGTCAGGTTTTCCAGCGAAGGAAGCTTCTTTCTAAAAAAAAGAGAGAACTTACCGTTCTCCCTCTTTTATGTAGCTAATTGCCGTTATACCCTTAGCACACCGCGGAACCCGCGCGCGGCATAGTAGGAATCCGCGCCATTGTGGTAGGTAAACACGTGGTCATACCGCCGGTCGCAGAACATTGCTCCTCCGCGCGAGCGAACGCCCAGCGGGGTGCGAATCCAGCTCGATGTCTTCACGTCGAACTCGCCCAGCGTTTGCAGGTAGCGGTATTGCTCCTCGCTGAGCAGCTCAATGCCCATTTCCTCGGCCATGTCCTCCGCCGAAGACGCGGGTTTGTTCTCCTTGCGGGCGTCCAGCGCCTCGCGGTCGTAGCAGAGGCTCCGGCGCGCGGCGGGGCTTTCCGGCGAGCAGTCGAAAAAGAGATATTCGCCCGTGTTCGCGTCGTAGTCCGCAACGTCCGGCTCGCCGCCGGTGCGCTCCATCTCGAATAGCGAGCTCATCTTGTCGGGCTTTGCGCGAAGACGCTGCTCCACCTTTGCCCAGTCAACTCCCGTATGACGATAACGGTTCTTTTCAAACCGCGTCTGCAACGTTTTGAGCAGTTCTTCCGCCTGCGAATTGGTCAATACCATCGAATCCATATGCATCGCTCCTTTGCTTGATTGTATCAAACCGGCCCGAAAACACGGTGATCAACGCACATTGGCGGCGCACTTCTCGCGCGATCTCGCGTATCTAGTCGCGCGTGAGCGGCAGCTTGAGCTCCATCTGGTGCGGCAGCACGGTAAAACCGAGCTTCTGGTAGAGCGGCAGTCCGTCCTCCGTGTAGTCGAGCAGCACCTTCTCGACGCCGCGCGCCTGCAGCTGCGTAAACAGCATGCGAATCAGCTGCTCCGCAATGCCCCGGCGGCGGAATTCCCGCTTGGTGTAGACGTTGAGCAGCTCCGCGGTGCGCCCCGTGCGGCAGCTCGGCACTGGCGGCGTCTGATACAGGCTCGCCATGCAGGACGAAACGATCTCGCCGTCCTCCAAAGCGAGATAGACGAGCAGGTCGTCCGTCTCGATGTGATCCGTCAGGTATTCGAGCGTGCGGGCGCGAAAATCGTCCACGTCCGCGATGGTGCGAATCTGGGTGACAAACTCGATGCGAACGTCGACAAACGCCTCGACGTCGGCCTTGGTTGCGCGGCGAAACTCCATAACGCGTCCTTTCCGGCGGGGGACAATCCCCAAGCCTGAACACAGTCTCTACTTCGTATCTTACTACTAGAACCAAAAAATAAAAAGACTCTTGACACGTCCGCTACTGCGTGTTACTATGTACCAGTACTAAGTGACACAGAATACAAGAAATGAATCCGAGGTGAAGAACATTGGACAATCTGACGGAGATGCTCAAAGGCGTGCTGGAAGGCTGCGTGCTCGAAATCATAGGACGCGGCGAAACGTATGGCTACGAGATCACGCGGCGGCTCAACGCGCTGGGCTTTGCGGACGTGGTGGAAGGCACGGTGTATACGATTCTCGTCCGGCTGGAGAAGAACCAGCTCGTGGACATCGACAAAAAGCCCTCCGAGCTGGGCCCGCCGCGCAAGTTCTACTCGCTCAACGAAGCGGGACGCAAGGAACTGAAGGCGTTTTGGGAAAAATGGGAATTTGTGTCCGAAAAGATCGGGCAACTCAAGGAGGTGCGATGACCATGTTCGATACCATAATCAAGGCGGTCGTTGGCGACCTTGGCGACAAGCGCGCCTACCGCGAGATGATGAAACGCGCAAATGCGCTGCCGAAGGAGTACCGCTACGCATTTCGAAAGATGCGGGACTATATCTTTACGGTCGGCGTGCCGAGCGGGGACGCATCCGGCTGTGTCGATCTGGCGCTGTTCCACGGGCTGATCGACCTGCTCGAAGCGGGCGCGGCGGAGCACAAAACGGTGCCGGAGCTCACGGGCGCGGACGTTGTCGCGTTTTGCGACGAACTGCTGCGTGCTTACGCAGCCGACGAGGCGACGTGGCGCAAGAACCAAAACCAAACCATACTGGATTCGATTTCGAAGGAAAACGAACCCTGCTGAACCAGAATCAAACTATACTGGATTCGATTTCGAAGGAAAACGAACCATGCTGAACAAGAACCAAACTATACTGGATTCGATTCCAAAGGAGGAATAACCATGCTGAAATGGATGAAAAAAATGATGGCGGACAAGCGGACGTACCGCGCGCTGATGGCGCGGAGCAAGGCGCTGCCGAGCGAATACCGCTTCGTCTTTCAAAAAGCGCAGGAGTATATGTGGATGCATTCCGACAGCGAAGGCTCCGACATGCTGCAAACAATGGGCGCGCTCGTCGAGCTGTTTGAAACGAGCGCCGCGGAGGGCAGGCAGGTGCTCGACGTTACGGGCGAGGACGTGGTCGGCTTCTGCGACGAGTTCATTCGCGACACGCGCAAATGGGAGGATTCCTACCGCGACAAGCTCAACCGCGACATCCGCAACAAGTTTGGCAAAGGGGGCGAGGGCAAATGAGCAAGACGGCTCTATCGGTGCAGCACCTGCAGAAGTCCTATCGCGACCTCGTCGTGCTCAAGGACGTGAGCTTCGAGGTGGAAAAAGGCAGCGTCTTTGCGCTGCTGGGTTCCAACGGCGCGGGCAAGACGACGGCGGTTCGAATTCTCGCCACGCTGCTGCGGCCGGACGGCGGAAGCGCGCTGGTCAACGGCTACGACGTGGTACGCGAGGCGGACGGCGTTCGCCGCTCGATCAGCCTCACGGGGCAGTTTGCCGCGGTGGACGAAATCCTGACCGGGCGGGAGAACCTGCTGCTCATTGCGCGGCTAAGGCACATCAAGGACGCGCGAGAAACCGCGGACGCGTTGCTGAACCAGTTTGGCCTCGCGGACGCCGCCGACCGCCGCGTTGGCACCTACTCCGGCGGCATGCGCCGCAGGCTGGACATCGCCATGAGCCTGCTGGGCAACCCGCGCGTGCTCTTTTTAGACGAGCCGACGACCGGCCTCGACCCCGAGGGGCGGCTGGAGGTCTGGCGCACGATTCGTTCGCTGACCGCGCGCGGCACAACCGTGTTTCTGACCACGCAGACGCTGGAGGAAGCGGAGCACCTCGCCGACCGGATCGCCAATCTGAATGAGGGGCGCATCATCGCAAACGGCACGCTGGACGAGCTCAAGCAGCTCTTTCCGCCCGCGAAGGTGGAATACATCGAAAAGCAGCCGACGCTGGAGGAGATCTTCCTCGCGGTCATCGGCAAACAGGAGGAAATCGCATGACTTCGACCAAACAACACTTTCTGAGCGACGTAACCGTCATGCTCGGGCGCTCCATGCGGCATATCTTCCGCAGTTTCGATACGATCATCACGGTGACGATTACGCCAATCGTCATGATGCTGCTGTTCGTCTACGTGTTCGGCGGGGCGATTCAAACGGGTACGGATCGCTACGTGAACTACCTGCTGCCGGGCATCCTGCTGATTTCGATTGCCAGCGGCGTCGGGTACACGGCCTACCGGCTGTTCCTCGACCTCAAGCAGGGTATCTTCGAGCGGTTCCGGTCGATGCCGATTTCGCGCAGTGCCGCGCTCTGGGGACACGTGCTGACCTCGCTGGTGTCCAACGCGATCTCCGTGGGCGTGATTCTGCTCGTCGCGCTGCTGATGGGCTTCCGCTCCTCCGCGGGTGTCGGCGCGTGGCTGGCGGTCGCCGGAATCCTCGCGGTCTTTACGCTGGCGCTGACGTGGATTGCGGCAATTGCGGGGCTTTCCGCTTCGTCCATCGAAGGGGCGTATGCGTTCTCCTACCCGCTGATCTTTCTGCCGTTCATCAGTTCGGCGTTTGTGCCGACCGAGACGATGCCAAAGGTCGTCCGCGCGTTTGCGGAGCATCAGCCGGTGACTTCGATTGTGGACGCGATTCGCGCGCTGCTGTCTCAGCAGCCGGTGGGCAGCGAAATCTGGGTTGCGCTCGCCTGGTGCGTCGGGATACTGGCGGTTGCGTACCTGTTCGCGATGCGCGTGTATCGCAAGCACGTTTAAATATATATCGCGAGAAAAGGAGAGGGTTGCCTCTCCTTTTTTTGTTGTGCGACGGTGAAAGAGCCGGAATTATCGTAATTTTGGGCGGCGAAGTTGGGGTATTATGGGGGAAAAGCAAGAAAGGCTGGTGTTTCTGCGCGCATGCGCGATGGTTTTATCTTCTATGAGTCGTTTCGGGAGGCGATGCGCGGCCTGCCCGCCGAAACGCAGCTGACGCTCTACAATGCGATTGCGGACTATGGGCTCTACGACGAACAGCCGGACTTTGGTGGAGACGGCGTTGCGCGGGGCTTTTTTGCGCTGGTGCGCCCGCAGATTGACGCGAACAATCGCCGGCGCGAGAACGGTTTGCGCGGCGGACGTTCGGCAAAGGCAACCGAACCGGAACCAACCGAGAACCAAACGGAAACCGAACCCGAACCGAACGAGAACCAAACCGGAACCAAACCGGAACCCAAAGAGAAAGAGAAAGTAAAAGCAAAAGAGAATGCAAATTGGAATGCGAAAGAGAAAGGGAATGCAAATGCATTCCACGCGGACAAGCCGCGCCTCTTTACCAAACCCGCGGTGGAGGAAATAAACGCCTACTGTCGGGAACGGGGAAACGCCGTCGACGCGCGGCGCTTCTTCGACCATTACGAGGCCGTCGGCTGGCGAATCGGCAACCAGCCCATGCGGGACTGGCGGGCGTCCGTGCGGACGTGGGAGAGTCGGGACGAGGAGAAAGCGCGGGAACCGGCGAGCACAAACCCGTTTAAGCGAATGTTGCAGGAGGAGGAGACAAAGCGTGGACAAAGCGGAAACGATGCGGATATTGGCGATTCTGCGGGTCGCGTACCCGAACTTTTACAAGGCGATGGCGGCTGACGACTATGCCGACACCGTGCTGCTCTGGTGCGACCTGTTTCAGGACGATCCGTTCGCGCTGGTGAGCGCCGCGGTCAAGACGTTTGTCGCAACGGACGAAAAGGGCTACCCGCCGCACATTGGCGCGATCAAGGCGGCAATTTCAAACCTGTCGCAGCCGCTCGCACTGACCGAGGCCGAGGCATGGAACCTCGTGCGCGGCAAGGTGAGCTGCTACGCCACGCACGCGGACTTTCTGGAACTGCCGCCGGTCATTCGGCGCGCGGTCGGCAGCGCGTCACAGCTCTGCCAATGGGCAATGTCGGAGTTGAAGAACCTGCCCGTGATTCAGAGCAACTTCATGCGTTCCTACCGCTCCGCGCTGGAGGCGGAGCAGCAGCGCGCAAGGATTCCAAAGGACGTGCTCGCGTTACTGGAGGGAAATCGTATGGCAGTGGCGGAGAAGACGGAGGAGGTCAGCGCCGGGCAGGAGAAGGATATGGAGGAAGCGCTGGAAGAGTGAGAACTTCGGTTTGTTTATTGCTTATACTCCACAAAACAAATGTGAAATCGCTCCTCTTACGGAGGCTGGGAACACTTTTCAAAAATAATTCCGTAACAACACAAAAAGTGTATAATGAGTATAAACAGTACTCATGCTAGAATCGCCCTGCTTCCTATTCCGTCCGCGCACCGGGCGCATGGAGACTGCGCATCTCACTCCGACCGTCTGCGAAGGAGAGTGAACGTTTCATGCAGATCGCTTTAAACCTCTTGCTCAACACGACGTTTCTGGTTTCGATCAGCATTATTTTCAACCTGTTCTTTCAACGCATTCAACAACAGAAACTGGTCTATAAGCTCCTGGGCGGGTTCATCCTCGGCCTGGCGGGCATAGTTCTGATGTCCATTTCCCTCAAGCTGCCAAACGGCGTGATCTTCGACACGCGCTCCATCCTTCTCTCCATCTCCGGCCTGTTCTACGGGCTGGCGCCGACGTCGGTTGCCGCGCTGATGATCGCGCTCTATCGTGTCTCCCTCGGCGGGCCGGGCGTCTACGCCGGAATTGCCGTTACGATTACGTCCGCCATGCTTGGCGTGGTCTGGCGTTTGATTCGAAAGAACCCCGAGAAACTCTCCGGCTGGGAGTTCTACTTCTTTGGCCTGGCCGACCACGCGATCATGCTGCTTTGCATGCTGCTCTTGCCAAAGGCAATCATTCTGGAAACCCTGAGCAACATCGCGCTTCCGGTGATCCTGATCTACCCGCTGGGCACGCTGGTGCTGTGCATGATCATCACCTATGAAGCCAAGAGCCTGACCACGGAACGCATGCTCAACGAGAGTGAAATCCGGTTTCGGGCGGTTTGCGAACAGGCACCGGCCGGCATTACGGTGGAAACGCCGGAGCATATTCTATACGCCAACCGCGAACTGACCAAAATACTCGACATGTCGATTCCGGAAATCGAGAACATCGACTGGCGAACCTATACGCACCCGGACGATCTCGACCGGGACGTAGAGGGTTTTGAGCAGATGCTGAACGGCGAAATCGACCAATACGACAACATCAAGCGCTTCATTCGCAAGGATGGCAGCGTGATTTGGATTCATCTGTATGTCACCATGCTCCGCCGCGAACCGGACCCAAGCCAGAGCGAGTATGTTTGCATCGTTCAGGACATTACCAACGATGTGGAGCGCGAGCAGCACCTGGTTGAGAGCGAACGCAAGCAGCGCGAAGTATCGCAGTTTTTAGCAGCGCTTTTGGACGCGATTCCCGACCATATTTTCTACAAGAGCAAGCAGGGGATCTATCTGGGCTGCAACAAGGCCTTTGAGCAGGCGTCCGGCATCGCCAAGGAGGATCTCGTCGGCAAGAACGACTACGAACTCTATGACAAGGAGACGGCGGAATCGTTTCTGGAAGTGGATCGCAAGCTGTGGAACGGCAGCGAGTCTGTGCGCAGCGAAGAATCGATCGTGTACCCGAACGGCGACAAGATCATTACCGAGACGCTCAAAACGCAGTACTACGATGCGGAGGGGCAGATCGCGGGGCTCATCGGAATCAGTCGGGACATCACCGAACGCAAGCGCGAGCAGGAGCGAATTGAGTACCTCAACGCGCACGACATCATGACGGGGCTGTATAACCGCATGTATTACGACGCCGAGCTGGATCGAATCGACTCCTTGCAGCAACTGCCGTATTCCGTCGTCATGGTGGACATCGACTCGCTCAAGCTCACGAACGACCTGTTTGGCCACAACGCGGGGGATCGGCTGATCGTTCAGACGGCGAATTTGCTCAAGGAGTGCTGCCCAAACGGAATCGTCGCGCGGTTGGGCGGCGACGAGTTCTGCATTTTGCTGCCGGGCGTCGACGAGGAAGAGCTCAAGCAAATGGCCAGCTGCATCAACGCGAAGCTGGAAGGGCAAAAGGGCGAAAGCGCGGAAGCCGTGGTGCTCCTGAGCGCATCCTACGGGTACGCAACCAAGAACAGGCCGGAGCAGACCATTGCGGAGATCACAAACGCGGCGGAAGAGCACATGTACCGCCGAAAGCTGCTCAAACACCAGAGCATCCGCAGCACGCTGCTTTCCACGATCAAAGAATTGCTGTTTAGTAAGAGCAACGAGACCATGGACCACGCGAACCGCATGGCCAGCCTCGCAAAGGAGCTCGGCCGCAAGCTGGGGCTAAACGAAGCGGACATGGATGCGCTGGAGCTCATGGCGACACTGCACGACCTCGGCAAAATCGGCATCAGCAACAACATTCTATCCAAACCGGAAAAACTGACCGACGTGGAGTGGGCGGAGATTCGCAAGCATCCGGAGATTGGCTATCGCATTGCGCTCACAATACCGGAACTGCAGGACATTGCCGGCTTCATTCTCTCCCATCACGAGCGCTGGGACGGAAAGGGCTACCCGGAGGGGCTGTCCGGGCGGGAGATTCCGTTTATCTCGCGCATCATCTCCGTGGTGGACGCATACGACGCGATGACCGAACAGCGGCCTTACCGCGAGAACCGAACGCAGCAGGAAGCGGCGGAGGAGATTTTGCACAACGCCGGAACGCAGTTTGACCCGGACATTGCAACGATCTTCGTTCGCGACGTGCTGGGGTATCAGCCGGAGCAGGGCTGAGCAACTACGTGGAATGAACCGATTTCGTAAACAAAAAAAGGCCGCGAGGCCTTTTTCTTTGTGAGTGCGACCGGAAGGATATTCCGCTTCGGCTGCGGCTTGCTTACGCTTCGCGCGGCGCGCGTGCTCGCCTCGCTTACTCGACTGGGAAAACGCCGACACTTCGGCACTTTTCGCTTGAATTACTTCACGTACCAGCGGTTTCCGCAGTTTTGGCAGACCGCGACGGAGCGCGTGATGGAAACCACCTTCGTCTTCTTGCCAAAGAGGACAACGAGCAGCTTCCATACTCCGAATACGATCCAGGCAATGATTTCCCACCACCAGCCGATGAAGAGCCAATATAGCCAACCCTTCTTCCGCTTTTCTTTCACTTCGGTTACCGCTTGGATGTTTACGTGTTCACTTCTGCATTTAGGACACTTCATGTTCTATCTCCTGTAATTTCTTGATTATCGGAACGACTGGAAATTTCGTTTATATAACCAGCGGTAATTATACCGGCCGGTAAAGCAACAATCGCGACTCCGAATAGGGCGGAAATCATGGTCACAATGCGCCCGACTGTGGTGATTGGATAGATATCGCCATATCCAACGGTTGTGAGCGAGACGGTGGCCCAGTAAATCGCGGAAAAGAACGTATCAAAAGAGTCAGGCTCAACATTAAAGATCACCAAAGCGGATAGGAGAATATAAGCGATTGCCAGTGACCCTACGCAGAGCAAAGCGCGCCGCTGCCTTTTGAAAACGTTCAAAATGATCTGCATGTTTTTTGAGTAGCGAATCATTTTAAACGCCCGGAATACACGAAACGTACGAACCAAGCGGAACAGCCGAAACAGGCGAAACCCGCTGTTTAAGATGGATACCGAGGGTAGAATCGAAAGTAAATCGATGATTGCAAGCGGGGTAAAGGGATAGATCAGGAAGGCATATGATCGATAATGCGGATATTTCAAGTCTGCCGTTAAGAGACGCAACAGATAATCGACGATAAAAATACAGACTGCAATCCGGTCGATGACCTGGAAAATTTCAGGTTGCGCTTTGAACGCAAGAGGAACAATACTGGCAATGATGACAACCATCATCACCATGTCATAGACATTGCTGAGCGTATCGCCTTTTTGTGCCACTTCGATGATATCAAAAACGCGTTTTCTCATTGCACCGTCCAAAGTCCCTTCGATTCAAAGTCCTCGAGCCTTGCAGAGAATGCTTCCGATGAATGTGCATTGAGCGGCAGAGGAACACCCCTATGCCGAAGATTATATCAAACGGGGGTCGTAAGAACAATGGAATGCTGTTTGGGCAATGCGGCTTGCCTGCGCTTTGCGCGGTTTCAAATCCCGCTGAAGGATGAACCCAAAGAGAGACCCATTTGGATCTCGCTCTTTGTTACTAAAACAATACGATCACGATTTTTCGTGTCATGTTCATATGAATCGAAGTTTCATTCCCAAATTGAGATTCGGTTCGCCAATCCTACTGAAAACAGCAGCCGGTTCTTTCAAAAGAGATTCACTCGATTAGTTTCGCAATATAGATATCCCATATTGTACTATTCAAGAGCAAGCTCGAAATATGGCTCATCCACAAAGCCTGTATCTTCATATTGCCTGAATCCACATTGTGCTAGGCTGCATTTTTTTGCCATATTTAATGAAGCTTGATTGTCAGGGTGCACGGAAGCGTATATATAAGTAGCTTTTTTGCCGGTTTTGAGCCATTCAACGTATGCTTTCAAAGCCTCTGTACCATAGCCCTGATGCTGATACTCCTTTGCAAGATGAATAACCAGCTCAACATGAAGCGGGTCATCCTCATCAAGCTTTCCTCCACAAATACCCAAGAGCTTATCATTTTTTACTACCGCGAAAATTGAATTGCCGTACGTGTCGTATTGGCTTCGACAGTATTCTATAATTTGAGGAATTTTCTCTTTCGAAATCACGCCTCCACAGAAACGCATTGTTTCTCGGTTGCCCCAAACATTGTGAAAAAGCTCTTCCAAATCCCCAAGCTCAATTAGCCGAAAGCTTAATCGTTCCGATTCAAAGATCATTGTTTTCTCCTAAAAATTTCGATTCATCCGTGTGATAAGGATTTTCCGCTAAGGCAATGCGGCTCGCCTGCGCTGCTCCGCCGCGAAAAACGCCAACACGAAACGCGGAAGTGCGGAGGAGACGGTCTTGTTCATCCGGTCTGCGGATGCACCACAATCTGTTTTATCCGGCCGTGTCAAAATCTGCGGTTTCTAACCAGACCAGATAATTCTCCGAGATTTGCTCGGGCGTCATACCGAATACCGTTTCAAGAGCTGCGCTCATGGTTGCAATATTGTCTTGCTTGAAGTTTTCGTTCGTCACGCTGTCGTTAAACGGCTTTTTTCCGGCTTCATAAAACAGTTCCATAAACTGATCGTGCCCATATGTTTCGATCAAATAGGTTACGTAGCTAAACCCCGTATTGTACCAATCCCATACTTCCTGCTGCGTGCTCGGATTGATCATGTCGGTTTGATTCAGCTGGTCGATGCTTTGCGCCATGTTTCTCAGTTTCATGTGCGCAAGAGCGTTCGAAAGTGAATAATCATAGTAAGCATTTCCGTAATAAACAGCGGTTCCTTCCAGCAGCCAGTCAGAAAGATTGTTTTGGCAGATTTTTATCGTAATATGATGAACCAACTCATGTTGGATTGTCCCCTGATAGCTTCTAATATCGGGTTGACCGGTATACAGTTTTAGGGATTCGTTCGGTTCCCCCCAGCCGGTAAAAAGCCAGCTCACGGAGGGGATCGTTCGCTGCCTTAGCATCTCTTGGTCCCAGAAAAGCTTGATTTCAAAGTGATCGTCTGCTTTTTCGGCAAAGACCGGTTCGAGATTTTGATAAGCCGTATCGATCATCGCCGCAAAGTCATCTACCCGTGTTTCCCCCGGCATGTATTTGAGTGTGTAGTCGGGTTTTTCTAGCAATTCAAAATGATAGCCGCAATCCTTCCAGCTATCGCCCTCCAGCTGGAATAGCAACGGGTAGCGAAAGTCAAACTGCTCGCCGTTGCCGGTGTGCCGCTGATGGATTTCCGCTTCGAGCGAGGTTTCGTCGAGTGGCGTTATGTTGGTGACTTCAAAAGAGAGATCGCTGATCACGGGTTTGACCATTTCGGAATACCAACGCGCCTGTTCGTTCCAGTAATACACGTCGTTTTGCGTCACGGTTGAAAGGTACAGGTCGTAGTCCTTCTGCTTGAGCGCGGAGAGCTTGCGCTGCATAATGGCATTGATTTCCCGCTTCAGTTTGTTTGTTTCGTGTTTGGGGAGCGTATATGTGCCTGTCGGTGCTTGTGCAGCCGTCTGCCCGACCTGCGTGCAGCCAAAGAACACTGTGCAGAATAGCAGAGTCATTATGGCTGAGAGCGCGACCCAATGTGCTTTCCGTAACGCAAAAGACTTCATTCGATACCTCCGTTTTGTTGATTGGCAGCGGATTCGCCTCCGTTTCTTGTCGGTGTCCCTAAAAAGAAGTACATTCTAAATGAAAAAAACGATGTATAAATGGTCTCAAGGCCCGATTTTCGGGTTGATTTGGCCGGCGTCTGGTATGCTCGTGGGAGCTCGTTGCAGTTCCTTTGACTTTTTCTTTTTTACTAGTATAACATTTTCTCTCTTTTTTTGAGGACTACTTTTTGGGGGAGCAGGTTGGTGCGACCGGAGGGATTTCCGCTTAGGCTGCGACTTGCTTGCGCTTCGCGCGGCGCGCACGCTTGCCTCGCTTCCCCGCCGCGAAAAACAGTCCACCGGACTGTTCTTTGATCGCGGCTTCAAATCCCTTTGAAGTTGCGACCGGAGGGATTTTCCGCTTCGGCTGCGGCTTGCTTGCGCTTCGCGCGGCGCGTGCACTCGCCTCGCTTCCCCGCCGCGAAAAACAGTCCACCGGACTGTTTTTT
>JAYFPQ010000028.1:0-2188 GCA_034927595.1 Christensenella sp. | reverse complement strand
GTTCGCTTTCAAAATCGGCGTATGATTGCCGTATCCAACCATATCGAAGTAGCGGTTGCGGAAAGCATAGAAGCTGTTGCCGAACACCGCCGGATTCAGGAACTTATACGGGCTGAACACATCGATCGCTTTGTTTGTGATAATCGTTCCCGTCAGCAGCATCCGATACCGCGCTTTCACGCCGAGCCGATGCATACACTTGCTCGCGGTGATGTTGTGCGTTTTGATCTTGTGCCCTTCGTCGCAAACGATCAGGTCTGCGTCCCATGCGGCAAGCTCCTGTTCCATTCGCCACGCGGATTCGTAGTTGATGACCGCGACTTGCAAGCCCGATGTCGGCATTTGTCGTATTTTCTCGATTTTCTTGGATTCGCTGCCGTTCAATATAGTGAGCGAATACTCAAAATCAGCGAACTTACGAAACTCCTCCTGCCAAACACCGAGGATGGACAACGGCGCGACGATCAGCATTCGCTCGATCTTTTGATCGATCAACAGTAACCCAGCGATCGCGATTGTGGTCAGACTCTTTCCTGTCCCCGTTGCATCTCCATCAGGAGCGCGCAGCCGCGGCTCTGAATGGAGGGTGGAGCATCACCACCTTGAATGAGGCCAAACAAGCGGCAAGCAAACTCGAATGCCTGCCGCTGATGCTCATATGGATGCGCTTTTACCGGCATCCGATTGATTTGTTTGTTTTCCATGATCCCTTTCGGAAGGGGGTGATAGCAGAGATGCCTCTCCTATTTGACGCTTCTATCCCGGAGAACGGGCGGTGGTCGTGATCGGTTCTTCGCCGCGCAGCGCTTTGCTCCCCGCATCCCGCCGGGCCGCACTCTGGGATGTTATCCTCGACTATGCGGGCTTCTCATGACCACCGGATATAAAGTTATCAAGGTTCTGAAATTGCCCCTTCACTGTTAGGTCACGGGAACGGTAAAAGTTGACGGTTTATAGCAAAGATTTTTTCAGCTGACGATAAATACGCTCCAATCGGTGCGTAATGGCCGATTTGTCGACTCCCTCCGCTTTAGCTATGTCGGAGGGACGTTCACCCAAGAAAAATACGCGCCGCACCAAATCCTGTTGCGCGGACGTGAGCATGGGCAGCGCACGGCGCAAGGCCTCCGCATCGATCCGGCATAGAGCCTTCTCAAGCACATCTACGTCTCGTGCCGCAAAGCGTTCATCTTCGTACTCCACGGCACTGAGCGATGTGTGCCGCCGCGTTTCCTTTTGCGTGTTGTTGTACTCCTGCCGATCCAGTTCTTTCAGCGCGTCCGCAACCTCCGGTTCCACCTCCAATTCCTCGACATGACCATCCGCAAAGCGATACATGATTTTGACCAGTTCCATTTGCCCGGCTCCTTTCGTTCAGAGCCAGACGATCGGCGCGTTTTTGAGCGCACGAAAAAAAGGACCCGGCGGTACGGCACAAAAAGCGCCGCTCGCCAGGCCCTATTCAGTTGTAATGTGTTATATCCTTAACCCCTGAGGGCGGCAGCCGGAAGATCAGGTCACGAGTTCCAGAAGCCAGGGTGCGACCGGTCTGCCGATCAGCCGCGCGTTCATATAAGCCATCTCCAGCGTCAAGCAGGTATGACCGAGATAATAGCCGTCCATGGGCGTCAGTGTCATAGCAAGGTCGGTGTGCTCTGTATCCAGCAAACACAGTGGGAGCAAGAATTGCACCATGCCCTGATACCCCTGTGGCACTACGATGCCGGGTTCAAACGATGCCTTGCGTCGCGCCAGTTCTACGGCGGTTTCAAGCAAGAGCGATAGGTTCTTCGCGCGCTGCACTTCCAATGGCAACCGCGCGAAGTTATCAGGGTCACAAAGGATGTGATTCACGTTGACGCGGATATCCCACGCGGGAAAGTACGTCATGCCAGTGATCGGCAACAGGAACCCTGGTTTTTCTGGCAACGGCTGCACAAATTTCATGTCGGGTGCAACATCATCGAGAAAGCCTCGAAAGTACCAATCGCGCAGAGTATCCTTGCGCTTATTACGGGTGAAGCATCCATAGATGCTCTTGTAGTTTTTTGTGTAGAGGCCTGTGTTAAAGCATGCTTTTTCATTTCGGAGATAGAAGATTCTGTCCGCGTATTCTGGATCGGACTCATATTTGAAATTATTGAAATCGATGACTTGCTTCTTAAAAACGTAATTGATGAGTTTTTCG
>JAYFPQ010000157.1:0-19208 GCA_034927595.1 Christensenella sp. | reverse complement strand
ACCCGTGCGCGGGCTTGAGCAGATCCGTTTCTGCAATGGAAGCGCTGAGCACCTCCGCGGTCGGACTGGCGTTGAGGCCCGTTGTCTGGTCGACGTCCGTATCGTTCTCCAGCACCGGGATCGTAACCGTTTCGTCCTCGTTCACTTCCTTCGTGTCGGCTGCAGGCGTCGGCGCGTCGTTGACCTGGGTCACCGTAATCGTCGAAACGACGTCGTTACTAACCAGACCGGCAACATCTTTAATGGAATAGGTGAGCGTAAACGTGCCGTTGTAGTTGTCAATCGGGTCGACGACGATGCTCTTTTCGTCCGTCGAAATTGAAACTGCCACGTTCGTGCTCGTTGTGGACACGCTGTTGACGAAGATTTTCTCCGTCGTCGGGTTCGTAATCAGATCCGGGTCGGTGTCGTTGGTGAGCACGCTGAGGTTGCTTACCTGATCTTCCGGAACCGAGAGCGTATCCGCAACCGCCGTTGGTGCGGCGTTGACGTTGGTGACGACCACCGTGAACTTATAGGTCGCTGTAGCACCTGCCGCATCCTTCGCCGTTATGGTGATGTACGAGGTTCCGTTCCACTCGCCGTTTGGCGTCAGCTTCAGGTAGCGGTCGCTGCCCGTGCCGTCCGTCAGGGTTACGCCGTCCTTGAACAGAATCGTGTTGCTGCTCTTGGCCGTAACGGTGACCTGGGACGCGCCAAGCGATAGATCCGTATTATGATCCACGTCGTTGACATAGAACAGAATTCCCTCAATCGGCGTCTTCTCCGGCACCGTGTAGGTCGTCAGTCCGCGGTAATCGATGGTCGGCGCGTCGTTGACCGGATTGACCGTAACGGAGACGGTAAACGTCGCTTCCAGCGCGGGAGTGCCGTTGTCGTGCACCGTGTAGGTAAACGTATCCGGCGTACCCGTCGGGCTGAAGTAGTTCAGGCTCGGCGAGTAGGTGATCTTTTGCGAATCCGAGCTGATCGTCGCCGTGCCGTGCGCGGGCTGCGTCACCGCGGTGATCGTCAGGTGTTCGGTCGCGGAGTTCGTCACGAGGTCTACGTCGTCGTTCGTCAGCACGCTGAGCAAAATCGGCGTGTCTTCGTTCGTCGTTGCGGTGTCGTTGCCGTTTCGCGGCTCGTCGTTCACAGACGTTACCGTTACGGTGAACTCGTCGTAGGCGGTCCTTCCTTCTACGTCGCGCACCGTCAGGCGAATGGTCGCCTCGCCAAACTGGTTGGCCGCGGGAATGATCTTCACCGTGCGCTGCGAACCGCTGGGGTCCGTCGCGCTGTCCGGATTCGTAATGATGATGTTTGCCAGCGGAACCAACGTGGTATTCGAAGAGGTCTTGGCGATCGCGAGTGTGTCGTCGCTGTCCTCTTCGTCGGTCACCTCAAAGGTGATTTCGCCTGTTCCGTCCGCCGCGTCCTCCAGCATGCTGGGCGGATTTACAATGTTCGTAATCGTCGGCGCGTCGTTGACCGGCGTAATCATCACCGTCACGGTCGCAGTAGACGTGAGCCCAAGCTTGTCCTGCATCTTATATTGGAAGGTTTCCGAGTAGTTCGCCTTATCCGCGGTCTTTGCCGTATGGGTATAGACGAGCTGATTGTTCGAGATGCTCGCCGTGCCATAGGTCGTGGTAAGCGAGGTCACCACGCTGTCGTCGGGTGCGACAAAGCCAAGCAGCGTCAGTTCGTCGCCGCCGTTTCCGGTGAGCGTATCTACGTCGTCGTTGATGAGCACATTCTTCGTAATCGAAGTTGCCTCCGGCAGCGAATAATTGTCGTTCTGCGCGTTGGGTGCGTCATTGACCGGATCGACGATAACCGTAAACGTCTGCTCGACGCTCGCTTCCGCGGAATCAGTCACCTTGACCTTGATGGTCGCCGTGCCGACCTTGTTGTCATATGAGTCGATCACAAAGCTGCATATTCCGTTCGCGTCCGGCGTTGCGCTCATTGGCGGCAGCAATACGCCGTTGTTGTGCGTAACGGTAACCGTCAGATCCTTTGCCAAATCCTCCACGTCGGATACGGTAAACGAGATTGTATTGGAAACGGTGTCCTCGTTGAGCGTTACATCGGCAAAGTGGCCGTTCTCCGTTGCGGCGGTCAGTGTCGGAACGTCGTTCACTGAACGAACCGTAACCGACACGGAGAAAGTCACCGGCGTCGGGCTAGTGTTGTCCTGAACCGCATAGTAGAACACATCCGGTGTGCCCGACGGACTAAAGTAGTTCGCGTTCGGCGTATAGGTGATCCCTTGCCCGTCCGGATTAATTACAGCCGTGCCATTATCCGATTGCTCTATGGCAATAATGGTCAGCTTTTCTAAATCGGGATTCGTGGTTTCGTCCACGTCGTCATTGACCAGAACCGCAATCGAAATCGGCGTATCCTCGTCTGTCGTGGCCACGTCGTTTCCGTTCGCGGGCGCGTCGTTGACCGGCGTTATGGTTACCGTTACGTCTGCGGAGGACAGCTTGCCGTCCTGATCGGCAATCACGTAGGTAAATGTGTCCGTGCCGTTCTGGTTCAGCGTAGGCGTATAGAGAATCTTGCCGTCCACAATCGAGGTCGTGCCCTTGCTCGGCGCAGTCGAAACGCGAAGGATGGTCAGTTTGTCGCCATAGTCAAGGTCTTCGTCTGTATCGTTTGCAAGCACGTTCAGCGCCGTCGCCGTGTCCTCGTCAATGGTATACGTGTCGTCGACCGCCGTCGGCGGGTCGTTTGCGCGCAGCACATTTACAGTGATGTAGGCTTTCCCAATGTTGTTCTCCGGCTGCCCGTCGTCTGCGGCAACCTCAAATAGATCCACGCCGTTATAGTTCGTGTCCGGCGTATAGACGAACGATCCGTTGGGCTGAATGACGACCGTGCCGTGAATCGGCGGATGGGACTCCACCAGCGAGAAGGTAAAGCTGTCCTGGTCGACGTCCGTCGCACTCAGCGTTCCGCTCAGCGAGGTATCCTCTTTCACGCTCAGGCTCATCGGGGTTACGACCGGTGCATCGTTGACGCTCGAAATCGTAATCGGGTAGACCGCCGTCGTGGTTTCGAGTCCGTCGCTGACGGAGAAGTCAATGTTTACCGTGCCGTGCGCGTCCTTGTTTGGCACGACGTAGATCGTCTTATACCCCGCGGCGTTCGTCGAAAGCTGAATCTGCGAGGTCTTAATCAGCGTTGCATCCTCGGAGGAGATGCGGATGATCAGGTTGTTGACCGGGCTTTCCGCGTCGCTGACCACAAAGTGGAAGGACTTCGGTTCGTCCTCCAGCATCGTCCAGTCGCCGCTGCTCAGCGCATGCTTGGCGATGACCGGCGGGTCGTTGACCGGGCGGATCGTAATGGACACCGTGGCGGTCGAGGTGGCGCCGCTCGCGTCCGAAACCGTATAGGTAAACGAATCCTTGCCGTTGTAATCCTTGGTTGGCGTATAGGTGACGCTCGTTGCGGTAAAGGTCGCCGTGCCGTGCGCCGGGGTGGACACCGCGGTCACCGAAAGCGCTTCGCCCTCGGGATCGGTGTCGTTTTCCAGCACGTTGAGGGTTGGCGTTGCGTCTTCGTCAATCGTCTTAGAGTCGTTGCCCGCGCGCGGCGGGTCGTTGGACGGGGTCACAATCAGCTTTGCGCTTGCGCTCGCTGTTTCGCCGCCGGGGTCCATCACGGTATATTCGAATGTGATGTCTCCGTTAAAGTCGCCGCTCAGTGCGGTCACCGTTACCTGTCCGCTGCCGGAGTTGACCACGGTGCCGTTTTTCACGTTCGTAATCGCGACAATGCGAAGCGTTCCGCCTTCCACGTCGTAATCGTTGGAAAGCAGGTTCATGGTCTTCGTGGTCTTTGGCGGGGTCGTCTCGGTGCCGTCGGACACCGCTTCCGCAACGGTTGCTTCGTCATATTCCGCAATCGGCGGGTCGTTCACCGGCGTCACAACGAGCTGGAAGGCCGACTTGGCGCTCAGCGTTCCGTCCGAAGCAGTCACGGTGATCTTGACCGTTCCGTATGCGTTTTCCACCGGTTTGACGGTGATGATCATATTGTTGCCCGTTCCATGGGCAATTGAGATATCCTTTGCCTCGACAATGCTCTTGTCGCTCGACGAGAAGGTATAACTCGTGCTCTGCGTCATGTCGTTGTCCACGTCGACAACGGTGAGGTTAACCGTCTTGGACGTGTCTTCCGGCGTGGTCTGGTAATACCCCAGATTGCTGATGGCCGGCTGGTCGTTGACCGCGAGCATGGTGATAGTCGCCGTCGCGGTTGCGAACTTCGCCGCCGCGGTCTGGTCGGTTACCGTAATGGAAAACGAATCCGTACCGTAGTAGTTCGCGTTCGGCGTGTAGAGAATCGTGTTGTCCGTGCGCAGCGTCGCGGTGCCGTGCTGCGGGGTGCCAATCGTTACGGTCGTCGCGTCGCCGTCCACCTCATAATCGCTCGGCAGCGCGGCAAAGCAAACGCTCGAATCCTCACGGATCGTCCTTGCGATGTCGCTGACAATCGGCGCGTCGTCCTGTGGTGTAATGGTCAGGTCAATCGTCTTTTCCACGTAGGTAAATCCGTCGCTGACGCCAACGACGATCACGCCGGTGCCGTTTACGTTGGAGAGCGGATGCACCGTAACGGTCTTGCCCTCCGTTGTCACCTGCGTGGAATACCAGGTCTGGAACACGACGGGCGCGCTCGTGGAAGCGCTCCTTGTGTAGACGTAGAAGTGCAGGTCGGTCCGGGTGCAGTCGATGTCGTGGAAGGTTACGTCAAACGAAGCGGGCGTTGCCGCGTCCTCCAGCATGGAGACCGAGGTCGGCGCGCTGTCGATCACCGGCGCATCGTTGACCGGATACACGGTCAGCCAGATGGTGCCGGTGTCGGACTCTGTGTTATCCGCGTCCGCAACCGTGTAGGTAATGTTCTGCGAGCCGTAGGCGTTTGCATACGGCGTAAAGATGACGGTGTTTGTCGCTCCCGGCTTTACGGTGAGCGTGCCGAGCGTGCAAGTTGTGTTGATTGTCAGCGCGTAATCCACGGGCGTCGGATTGCTCACGTCAAGCGTAAACTCAAACGGGTCGCAATCCTCCAGGCACGTGACAGTGCGGCCATACGTGTAGAGCGAGGAATGGAACACAACGCCAATGTAGACCGTCGCCGTTGCAGAGAGTTTATCTGTTGCCGTTTCATCCGCGCGGTCGATAATGCTATAGGTAAAGGAATCCGCTCCATTCGGGTTTGTCGAAACCGCCGTACGCGTATAGGAAATGGTTCCGTCGGTATTGATCGAAACCGTGCCGAACGCCGGCTGGCTCTCGATGCGATAGGTGTGCACCGTGTCGCCGTCTGGATCATAGTCGTTGCCCAGCACGTTGATCGTCGCATTCAACTGCCCGATTTCGTTTGGCAGGGCCACGTAGTTGTCCCTGGCAATGGGCGCGTCATTGACCGGGTTCACGGTCAGCGCGATGCTCGCGGACGCGGTAGCGCGACCATCCGATATGGAGTAGGTCAGCGTTTCCGTTCCGTTCCATTGCGAGTAGGGCGTATAGGTAATGTTATTGCCCGAGCGGGAAAGATAGCCGTGCGAGGGGGTGGAAACGGTGGTTACCCAAATCGAGTCGCCGTCCGCGTCCGAATCATTCGTCAGCAGATCCAGCACGGCGGAGGAGTCTTCATTGAGTTCCTGCGTATCGTTGACCGCTACCGGCGCGTCGTTCTGCGCGAGAATGTGCAGCGTAAAGCTGGTGGTATCGTGGCTGCCTTCGGCGTCCGTCGCGGTGACGGTAACGGTAACGGAGCCGCTGCTATCCGCAACCGGCGTCAGCGACAGCGTGTATTCGCCGCCGCCAAGGCTCGTTACCGTAACATGGCTTGCGTCGACCACGAGTTTGCTCGTGTCGCTGGAGGCAACGGAGATGGTAAATGTATCCCCAACGTCTTCATCCGTAACGGAGAACCCAATGCCGCTGATCGTCTTATCTTCGACAACGTACTGGCTGTTGATCGGGGAGATCACCGGATCATGCAACACGCTCTCGACGTGCATCGTAACCGTCGCAGTGGACTCGTTCTTGCCGTCCGAAACGGTATAGGTAAACGTCGGGTCGTCGTTCTCGCCAATCGCGGGCGAATAGGTAAACTGCTGCGTCGTGTCGTTAAACGTCAACGTGCCCAGCAGTCCGGTTGCGGTATGGCCGGAAACATGCAGCACGTCGCCGTCCACGTCGTGATCGTTGTCCAGCACGCCAAAGGAATGCGCACCGGAATAGAGCACGTATACTTCGTCGTCCTCGCCAATCGGCGCATCCTCCGCCGGATCGACGGTCAACGCAATGGTATCGCTGCTCTGCGCCTCGCCGTCGCTGACGGTCAGCGTAATGATCACCGTTCCGTTCGCGTCCGCCTGCGGCAGAATGTTCAGCGTGCCCGTGCCGTCGCCGTTGTTCGTAATAGAAACGCCATCCGGCGCAACCAGTCCGGTATTTGCGCTGCTCGCAATTAGGATCAAACTCGAAGCGGCCGTCTCCTGATCCGTAATGGTAAACGGAATGTTAGCGGAGAGCGTGTCCTCGGTGGTCGATGCGGTGTCGTAGGTAAAGACGATGGTCGGTGCGTCGTTGGATCCCGTTGCAACCAGTTTGCAGGTTGCCGTCGACAAATCGGCTCCGTCGCTGACGGAGTAGGTAAAGCTCGTCTCGCCGTCGAAATCCGCAACGGGGAAATAGCGCAGTGTGGTAGCACTCAGCTTAACCACTTCGCCGGAACCGGGCTGCGTCAATAGGCTGCCAAAGGAGAGCGCGTCCCCTTCCACGTCCGAGTCGTTGGAAAGCAGATCTGCAATACTGATGTCCACATACGCCGAGTCTTCGTCAAAGGTAACGGTATCGGTTACCACGCGTGGTGCATCGTTGACATTTTGAATCTGAATCGTGATCGTCCGGGTCACGGTCGTAAAGCCGTCGCCTAGCGAAAGCAGAATCTTTGCCTCGCCGTATTGGTTGGCAAGCGGCGTGATGAGCAGCTTGACCGCGTCGCTGCTGTCGCCAAGGCCGGAAATCGAAACGCCGCCTTGCTCAATCTTCGTCGTCGTGAGCGAAGCCGCCTGCAGCATCAGGCTGTCGGCTGGCGTTTCCACATCTTTAATAGAAAAAGCGATTTCGTTCGCGCTCGAATCCTCATTGATCGAGTAGGTATCGTTTAACCCCTCGAACACGGGATCATCCGCTTCCGGCGCAACGGTAACGGTTACCGTCGCCGTGTCGGTGCTCCCGGCGAGATCCGAAATGGTGTAGGTGAAGGTGTCCGTGCCAAAGAAGTTCGCACTGGGCGTGTAGACGACCGCATTTCCTTCCAGTCGTGTCGAGCCGTTTGCGCCGGGCTGCAGGTCGGAGATGGACATCGTCTCGTCCGGATTGATGTCCAAATCGATGTCGGAGTCATTTTCGAGCACCGCTATGGTGACCGATCCGTCCTCCGAAGCGGTCGCGGTGTCGTCCACGGCGACCGGGGCGTCGTTTACGTTCAGTACCGTTACGGAGACCGTTGCCGTCGCGGTTCCGCCATTGCCGTCGGAAACCGTGTAGGTAAAGCTGTCGTCGCCAACATAATTCGCGTTTGGCGTGTAGCGAATTTTACCAAGAACGACAATTGCGGTTCCGTGTTCCGGATCGCCGCAGGATTGAATGCTCAGCGTGTCGGAATCCGCCGCGTCCGCGTCGTTTGCCAGCACGTCGATGGTAACGTTGGAATCCTCATTCAGTGTAATGCCACTATCGTCGGTTGCGCTCGGCGGGTCGTTGACCGAGCGAACGGTGAGTGCGAACGTGTCGCTTACCTTTTCACCCTGCGGGTCTTCCACAACGACCGTAACCGTAGCCGGTCCGCCGTTCTGATTTGCGCCCGGGGTAATGTCCAGCGTTGCGCCGCTTTCGCCAACGTTGATCACGAGGCTCGGCAGCAAGGTCGTGTTGTCCGTCGTCGCGGTGATGCTCAGCGACGCAAGCGCGCTCTCCGCGTCGGACACATTGAGCGGAATGCTCACGGGCGTGTCTTCGTCGATCGTGACGTCCGAAATGTTGCCCAGTACCGGCGCGGTGCTCAGGGTAACGGTCTGCAGTGCGGCGTTACCCGCGTTGTCCTGTATGCAGATCGTGTAGTCTCCGCCGACGCTAACGGTGAATGTGCCCTCGGAAATAACATTACCACCCGTGGTAAAATAGTCTGCGCTCTGCGTCCCCGCGGCGTAGAGGGCGTTCTTGAGTCCGCTTTGGCCTTCTTCGTGGTAGGTGAGGTTCACGCGGCAGCTTCCGCTGGAGACAACGCTGTCGAGCGTGTCAATCACGGGGGCGAGCTTGTCGATCTTGGCGGTTGCCTGCAGCGAAGAGGAGCGGTTGCCCGCCTCGTCCTGCACGGCCACGGAGATTGTCGTCGACCCGTTGTCCGTCAGGACAAATCCATCCGGAACAAGAGTCCATGCGCCAGTTCCGATTTTATAGACATAATGATCCGGCGCTCCGGTCGAAACGGCGAGCGTCGGCAGAACCAAAGAAATGTCCGCGTTGGTCCAGTCCGTCGCGCTGAGGCTCAGCGAAGCGGGGGCCGCGGGCGTTGCGGTGTCGATGTTGTTGATGGTGATGGTTTGCACGTCGGACTTCTTTCCGGCGTTGTCCATGCTGTAGGCCGTCAGGGTGGTACCATTGGTAGCGACGACCAGATCATGGGGCGATGTGCTGGCGACCTTCTCCCCGTTGAGATAAATCCCCTCCAGACCGCTGTCGCTGTCCGCCGCGTTGATGCGTACGGTAACGGGCTGGTTCGTCCAGGCCGAGTTGTATTCAAACGCGCAGGTCGGCGCGGCCGATTCGTGAATCACAAGGCTGGGATCGCTGAATACGACGGTGTTGCTGCCGGAGTTGCTGGCGCCATAGAGATGAATGTAGACTTCGCGCGTTCCCGCGGGAATGGATGCGCCGGACGTGAGCGTTTCGCTGCCCGCCTCCGCCGGATTTGACTTGGCAAGCGAAACGGTCTTGAGCGTATTGTCCGAGTCACCCACAAAACGGATCGCGATGGACGCAACGTCCAGCTCTGAATTGTTCTCCGTTTCCAGCGTGGTGGCCGCGATGGCCGAGAAGTCAATCTCGAGTCCGCCGAGGTCAATTGCGGTCGAGATATCCGAGCCTTCCTCGCTCAGTGTGATCAGGCCGACTGCTTCGCCGGTGCCCGTAGCGGAGAAGGAGACCGTCGTTCCGCTGACGGAAGCGCCGTTCGTGCTGAAGGTAAACGTGCTGTCCGTGACGTTCTCGTTGTTGTACCCCCGGAACGCAAATGCGCTCGCAGCATGCGCAACCGTTGGGAACGAAACGGTCTGAAGCAACAACATGACGCAGAGTAATATATGAAAGAACCGCTTTCCGAGACGTTTCAATCCTCTTTGTTCGGCAACTCGCATCCGTCGCTTCCTCCGTCATGTTACATTTCAATTTATTATTGTTATTCTGTATGAAGTTCTCTGTTGGTCAGTCCGTCAATATTGTTACAGCGCAATTCATAAAAGTACAAAAACATATAAGAGCCGTTGAATCACCAGATAAGGCGATTTTTCTCGTCTTTGAGGCAATCAAGCGGTTTTTAACAGCTTCGTTGGAGATTGCACGAATAGGGCAGCCGAAACGGGGTTGCATGACAATCGAGTATAAATTGTATATTCGCATTACATATTCGTTGCAAGAAATCTTCTTGTTTATTAGTATAACGCCACTTAATTTCCAAAGTAAAGAATTTTTCGTGAATTATCTCGATTTTATAACAAAAAATTACCGGCGAATATACGAAATCCGCCGGATTAAATTGTATATTATCAATTCATTGTTCATTTATGTTACAGATTTGTTTCATGTTTATTCAGTTTTCATTAAGAATCGCAAGGTTTGGTGCTCGTATTGCCGCTGAGCGCAATTTCTTGTGGTGATTCGTTCAGCAGCGTTTCGATTCTCAATTGTTGCGCGTATCGATCTGTTACATTGATATTATTGCTTTATCCCGTTTCTTCTCGGTCAATCGACCGAGAATAGTAAAAAACACACGGAAACCCGTGTGTTTTTATTACGTTGCAATCTTTACTCCTGCGGTTCCCCTCGCTCGACGTAGCTGATTCTGTTTTTGCCTTCGCGTTTTCCGCTGTACATCAACTCGTCCGCTTCGCGCAGCAAGGACTGAAACGTGCTTTCCTCGCCCATTTCGACCACGCCATAGCTGCAGGTCACCTTCACGCCGACGCCAAAGTCCGTCTTAAGCACGCTGGCCTTCAGTCGCTCCAACAGCGAAATCGCGTTCTTGAGCGAAACGTTCGGCAGCAGCAGAACGAACTCATCCCCGCCCCAGCGCGAGATCGTATCCGAATTGCGCAATTGCTTCTGCATGAGCGTCGAAAGCATCACCAGAACGGAGTCCCCCGCGACATGCCCGTAGGTGTCGTTGATCTGCTTGAGATTGTCCACATCCACAAACACAAGGCAGAGCGGCAGCTTCTGACGGCGGCAAAAGTTCATCCAGCGGTCGGCCTCCTCTTCGAGGCGAAACCGGTTGGCGGTGTTCGTTAGAAAGTCCGTTGTGCTGAGCTGCTCCAGCCGCGTTTTCGAAATGAACTCGCCCAACTGGTTCTTCTCGTTATGAAAGGAAGAAATCGTACAGAGCGTAATCGCAACCATCGTATACACGACGGACGCCAGCATTTCATTTGTCGTCGCCGGAACCACACGCAAAAATGCTAAGCCGTAGAAACTCAACGCCGCAAGGATAGACAGCGCGAGCTGAAAGCCTTTTCGGTTTGGAACGAGAAACAGAATCAGTACGGTCGCGACCAGACCCATGGATTGAATCAGGAAATTCGGGGAATTGTATCGATCGAGCACATACAGGCTGATGATAATCGATATCAGCTCCAGTGCGGATACTATGTACGTATACGTACGATACGACTTCAAGCGAGTCAGCACGCCGCCGACAAAGATCAGCAGCACCGCGTAAGAATAGCGCACCACGGCAATGACGAGGCGCGCCATTTGATCCGATATGTTTTTTAGGTCAAAGACAATCAAAAGAACGCTAAAAACACTGGCAAATATCGCCAGAACATAGATGTAGTTCTGTGCAACTCGCAGCTTATAGGCTCCGTATGCCGCGTGAAGATCTTCACTTGCTACGGTCGTTGTTTCGCTGTGCATTCTCGGCAAAGTCGTCACCTATAAATTTCTTGAATCTGTTTGGGTTGAATTCTGTTTCGGATCTTGCCATCCGGGAGCATCGAATTCTAGTAACGCTGTGGCTGAGCGGGTTATGTTTCGGCGAAGTACACTACCGTCCCACAGTTGCGTGTCAGACAATGGACGAAACACGAACAAGAACGCCCGCTGTTCCAGTTATGCGGGTTCTTGCTCGTATCTGCAGGTCGCTTTCTTCATTTTACACAATAATATAGTAATTTCAACCGAAATTTGAAAAAATCGATCTGACAGGAAAAATTTAAGTTCATTTTCCCGATGACAGCGCTTTCATGCTTCGCCAAAGAGAACAGAGCGAATCCTGTTTGTTCAATGTCCGATTCGGTCATTCTTGTTTTGCGGATGAGGATTCTTTTCGTTGAGAAGGACGCGTTAGCTGAATGCAGAGAATCAGCACGCCGACGCAGAGAAACAAATCGCCGACACTGGCAAACCCAAGCGGCGTCCCTTCGGGGCCGACTCGTAGAATGTCCCCCAGAAACGGCAGAATTGTCCGCCCGTCCGCCAGGCAATAGGCGTAGATTTGATTCATTTGCAATTGTTCGAGCCGTTGCGGTAAGGAGCCAATCAAAGACGCGGAAACCGGCATGCGTCCGCCGTTGAGCAGAATGACGAAGAAGTTGCAGAGCGTGCCGAGAGACACAAAAATCGGCCAGACCGGCCGACGAATGTTGAGCGCAAGAAAGGCAAACAGCAGGCCGTACTGAAGGAGGCAAACCAGCACCGCCCCTTGCTGCGGTTGAAGTATATAGGCGGCACCTGCTTTCAGGAGCCACGCAAGAATGGGAAGCAGCAGCCCTTTGAGCGGGTATGAAAGCATGTTTTCGAGCGAACCGCCGGAAAGCAGCCCGATCGCCAACCCCAGAACCGCGGCAAGCAGCAGAATCATATGGTGTATAAGAGGAGTTTGTCTGCCTCCTCCGGGCAGAGCCTTGGTTCAATCGTAAGAAACGTCTGGACAACCTTTGGGTCCAGCTGTGAACCGGAGACTTCGCGGAGGATCTCCCGCGCGCGCTCCTTGCTCAACCCTGCCCGATAAGGGCGGTCGGAGATGATGGCATCGTAGGTATCCGCAACCGCCAGAATGGCGGCGGAAAGCGGCAGCTCGCCCGGCGCCGGACCTTCGTCCGGATAGCCCGCGCCGTCATAGCGATGGTGGTGGTAGAGCACCGCATCGTTGACCACGTTGGAGAGATTGATGCTCTCAATGATTCGCCGTCCGACGACAGGATGCTGCTTGATGATGTCATACTCTTCCGGCGTCAGGGGGCCGGGCTTGCGCAGCACCGCATCCTCCACGCCGATCTTGCCCGTGTCGTGCAGCAGCGCCGCCATCTTTACCTGATCGGTAAACGAATGCGAGCAGCCCATGGCCTTGCAGATTTCGGTACTGATATAGGCGACACGCTGCGAGTGCCCGCGCGTATAGGGGTCCTTCGCCTCAATTGCCTCAACGAGCGAATTGATCGTTCGTAGCAGTATCATGTGGCTGTCCAGATAGATTTTAAACGAGTAGCGCGCCAGCAGCAGCGGCCCCATGAACAGTATGATCCAGAGGTAGGCGTTCTCCTGCATCAGCAGATAGCCAATCACGAGCCCCAGCGGAACCGTTGCCAGAATGTTTGGAATAATCCCGCCAATGTTGTCGCGCAGCAGCGCAAAGAACTTTCCCTGCGCGCTCAACTTGTAATAGAGAATAAAGAAGACGAGATTTCCGAAGATTGCTATGAACGAAAACGCGACCGCGCCGAGCACGACGTTCCAGGTAAAGACGGAACCATTCGCGTCGACCGCGATCAGCTTGTAAAGATAGCCGCCAATCCAGTTGACGATCAGCACGTTGGAAACGTTAAACAGCTCCGTCAGCGGCGCACGCAGCCAGGGCGAATAGTATTTCCGCGTCTTGGCATCCTGCAGCAGCGTCAGCATCGTCGACAGCGCAAACAGCACGTTGGCTAACGCGACACTCCTTGTTACCACGCAGGCCACCACCGGCACAAAGCTGATCTCCATTGTCTTATCTGCCGTAATATAGATTGGCAGCATATGGCAAAGGAGCATCAAAACCAGCACGATGACGCAGTACAGAAGGGTTGAGAAGCGCGTTTGGGGGTCTGCAAAGAGCGCGACTGTTTGAGCAACACTGGTCGCAAACACCGCAAGACCGAGCAGGCCCATCAAAACCATGTAGAGTTTTTGCTTCTTCATTCCAACTGTCCTCATGCGCATCGCCACCGTGCGATAAACCTTAACAGGTCCAGCCGTGAACTCATATTCAGTAGTCTCTTACGATTTCGTTGTCTTATCTGACAAAGAAATACGCGCCGCTGGAAAGGACCAATGCAGCCAGAGAAGCAAGCGCCATGAGAACCTTCTTCATTTGGATATAGCCTCCTTTTTATAGGCTCTGTTCTCCGCTATTTCGAACAGGCTATATCCGCTTCGCTTTTGCCGGACCTGTTAAGTTTTCAAATAACACCGTTTTCAGAATTGTATGTCAGCCGACTGACCGGATTATGCTTCCTGTGAGTAGAGCGAGAGTTTGCGGTTAATCGCGTCCAGAACACTCTGCGCAACCGCCGCGTCCGGATCCGGCTCCGCAAACACGCTGCCGACCAGCGGCGTCATCTCCGGCAGGCAGAACACCTGCGAAATCACAATTGCGCGGCCGTTGGAGTGAACCGTCTCCGTGCTCGCAAGTTCAAAGACCGACGTGCCGCCGGTACAGGCTTTCACCGCGTCGAGCGTTGCCTGCGCGATGCAGCGCATCCGCGAAAACGGCACCGAGCTGCCAACCGCTGTTCCGACGAACTGCTCCGCTTCCCGCGTGAGCGTAACGGAGACTTCAACCTCTTTTCCGGTCGTATGCATACGGATGCCGGAGTAGTTCAGCCGATAATTCGCGTTTGCCAGCATATCCGGCGTAACCTGCGCCACGCTGATGATATGGTAGTCCACCTCAACGTTGTATCGCGCCGCAATTGCGGACTGTACGTCCCGAACGATGGATTTTACGTTTCTGCGGTTGCTGGCGAGTACATGAATTTCGGTTGGCTCCTGCGCCTCGGAAAACACAACGTGAGCGGAAAAAACACCGCCGAGCTTTGAGATCAGAGCCTGCCAATCGTTCGCGGTTGCGTGCTTCTCTTCCATTCGGTTCTCCTTGTATCGGTTCAGTTCGTTGGATGTGTTTTTATGTAAGTTTTGATCATTTCCATTCATTATATCGCTTCCCCTATGCAGGCGCAAGGAAAACGAACGTCGTTTCTTTTTGCGGAACAGATGGTTCGTTTTGAGCGAAACACCATTGTCGTATCGGCCAAAGGCTGACTCCCAAATCAACAGGTTCGCTGAGCGATTTCGTTCCCTTTGCTCCATTGTACCTACATGGCTGGGCGAACATCCGTCATTTACCCGAATATTCGTTGTTTATCAATCGTTTTTCAGGCTGTTGCCTTTAAAATAGTATCTGCCACGACCATTCGTTCCGGCTCCGTACTGAATCGCCTGCTTTGGGCAGCGGTTGATGCAGGACATGCACTGCGCGCAGTTCTTCCGCACCCAGACGGGTTTTTCCTGTTTCAGCACAATTGCTTTCGTCGGGCAACCGCTCTCGCAAAGCCCGCAGCCGTTACAGTCATTTGTTGCATAAAACGGCGTTGTACGCCTCGCAAACGTGTTGAACATTGGGCGAATAAACGCCGTTTTCAGCCACGCTCCATTGCCTGCGTGAACGTCGAACTCCGTCTTTCCCGCAAGAATGCTCTCGCTCACATGACGCAGCCGTTCGCGCGCGGCAGCGATCTTTTGTTGCTCCAGCTCCTTTGGGTCCACGTCGAATCCGAGAATGTAGTTGTTCGGCATGGAGAACGACCAGGCGCTCTGATACGGAAAGAATCGTTTCAGCCGTTGAATCGCCATTCCGGCGTCGTCCCCGCAGGTGCAAGCCACAAAGGCATATGCGCCGTTTTCAACCCGAATTGAGCGGCAGAACCGCTCCACCAGCAGCGGCACGCCCCAGGCGTAAATCGGGAACACGAGTCCAATGCGAGCGTCCGCTCCGATATAAACAGCGGTCGGTCCGTCATTCGTCAACTCCGGAATGCTCTGCGCCTGATCCTCCGTTTGCGCGGCGATCTGTTCGGCAATCCACTTGGAGTTTCCCGTGCCGGAGAAGTAATAGATCATATCTTTACCCCTTTCCCACTTTGCCCTATGAAAATGAGTATAGCATATTGAGCGCATTTTTTTGCTGTTTCATTTTGGAAATTTTTTGCGACACATCCGGCTATGCCCGTCGCCGTCTGCCCGCCCCGCCACCCGGTGTGTACAGCAAAACCGCCGGGCCAGACCGGCGGTTTTGCGTCCGAGGAAGGAGGGAATCAAACACGGATGAAGAAGGTTTTGAAATCGCTTTATCTGAATTGAGTTTCTCTGACGTTCATCTTCTTCTGCAGAAGAACGGCTGAAGAAGACATGCTTTGTTAAACGTCCTCGCGTTTGCGCTTACGGCCGAAGCAGTCGAGCCAGATGATCGCGACGATCACGACACCCTGGCAAACCTGCTGGAGATACGGCGCAATGCCGAGCATGTTCATACAGTTCGTCAACAACTGCAGTACCATCAAGCCGATGAAGCTCTGCCAGACGCCGCCGACGCCGCCGGCAAAGCTCGTGCCGCCGACCACAACGCCGCAGTTGACCATCAGCGCGGTGTCGTCGCCATAGATGCTCGAACCCGTGTTGAGCTTGCTGCTAAGTAGCACGCCCGCAACCGCCGCCAGCGCACCGCTGAGCACAAACGCAACCCACTTGGTGGTGACGACGTTGATACCGGAGTATTTGGCCACATCGTAATCGCCGCCGAGCGCGTAGAGGTTCCGTCCGTAGCTCGTGTAGCGCAAGAGCGCGTAGACCAGCAGCCCAATAACGATCATGTACAGCGCGAGGTTTGGAATCACGCCGCCAACCTTGCCGTTGGCAATCTTCATGAACTCCATGTTCGTGCAGGAAACCGGGTGCGCGTCGGTGAGCTGCTGGTTGATACCCTTAATCAGCATGCCCGTACCGAGCGTAATAATGAATGCTTCTGTCTTCTGCTGCACCACGAGGAACCCGTTGATGAACCCGACCACCGCGCCGCTGAGCACCGCAATCGAGATGGAAAGCGACATGCCCACGCCTTTGTTCATGAGCTGAATCGCCACGATGCCGCTCAGGCACATCACCGCGCCAACGGAGAGGTCGCAGCCCGCGGCGATGACCGTCAACGTCACGCCAAAGGCGATGATCTCGTTGACCGCCGCGTCCTTGAGGACGCTAAGCAGGTTGTAGGACGTGTAGAAGTTCGTCTTAAAGAACAGCATCAGGATCAGCAGAGCGAGAATCGCAATAACCGCCTTTTGCTTCGTCAGGGTGCGCAGTGCGCGCCGGCTGAAAACCGCGATCGATGTTTGCATATTCGCTCCTCCCCTACAGCTCTTTCCGGTTGTCCAGCCAGATGGCCAGCACCAGAATGGCACCTTTGAGCACGATCTGCAGATAGGCCGAAACGCCGAGCAGGTTCATGCAGTTGGACATCAGCGTGATCAAGAGCACGCCGAGAACGGTACGAAGCACGCTGCCCTTGCCGCCCTTGAGCGTCGTGCCGCCGACGACGACCGAGAGAATTGCGTTCGTCTCGTAGTTTTTGCCGATGATCGGCGCCGCCGTCGTGATCCGCGAAAATAGCACCACCGCGCCGACCGCGGACATCAGTCCGCAGATTGTGTAGATCAAAATCACGCTGCGCTTGATCGGAATGCCGCTCAGCTCCGCCGCAACCTTGTTGCCGCCGGTGTAGCTGATTGACCGCCCGCTGTAAGTCTTGTTGTGAAACACCCAGAGCGCCGCGAGCGAAACGAGAAAGATAAGGAACGAAACGGAGAGAATGCCAACCGTTCCGGAGCCGATGGATGTAAACACGGTCTGCGGCGTCTGCAGCCAGCTCATGTGCTGGGTTGCGCCGTCGGTGTAAATCAGCGCAATCGCGCTATAGACGGCGCTCATGCCGTAGGTGATGAACAGCGCCTCCGCCTGCGTCAGCGCGCCTGCGCTGATGAGCACCATGCTGTTGAGAAAGCCGAGGAACGCGCCGAGCCCGATGCCGAGAATCAGCGCGGGCACCTGCCCGAGCGGATCGATCAGCGACACGGTGACCACCGCAACGAGCGAGATCAGCCCCGCCACCGACAGATCGATGAATCCGCCGATGATCACGAACGTCATGCCAAGCGACACGAAGCTCAGCGGGCCAAACTGGCGCATGATGTTGGTCAGGTTCTCGCCGGAGAGGAACTTCGGCTCCACCAGGATCGTAATGATCACGAGCAGCACGATGGCAACGAGAACCAGGTAGTTCAATAGAAAATTCTTGAGACTGAATCGTTTTGTCATACCGTTCTCCTCCGTCAACCGATCGCGCTGTCCATGATCGCCTGCGCGGACACCGTTTCGGGATTGAATTCTCCCGTAATGCGTCCCTCGCAGATGGTCAAAACGCGATTGCTCATGTTCAGCACCTCCGGCAATTCGGAGGAAATCATGATGATCGACCCGCCGTTTTCCACGACCTGCTTCATGAGCACGTAGATTTCGTACTTCGCGCCAACGTCGATGCCGCGGGTCGGTTCGTCCATGATCAGAATCTGCGGGTTGATCTCCAGCCAACGTCCGACGACGCACTTCTGCTGGTTGCCGCCGGAGAGGCTGAGCACCGTCGTCGCCGCGGACGGCGTTTTGATGCTGAGGTTCTTGATCTGCCGCTCGGCAATCTCCTTTTCACGGGAGGAGTCGACAAACCCGAACTTCGTCATGTTTTCGAGGCTCGCCATGACGATGTTGCTCAGCACCGAGAAGCGCAGCACGAGGCCTTGCAGCTTGCGATCCTCCGGCAACAGCCCGATGCCGAGCTTCTTGGCGTCCGCCGGTTTTCTAATTTTCACGGGTTTGCCGTTGATGAGCACGTGGTGCCCCTTCGCCTTATCCGCGCCGCAGATCGCGCGGACAATCTCCGTGCGTCCCGCGCCGATCAGGCCAACCAAACCCAGTATCTCGCCTTTTTTGAGTTCAAAGGAAATATCGTGCAGCTTCTTCGTGTTGATCGAGCGCACCTCCAGCAGCGTTTCCCCCGCGCAATGCGGCCGCTCCGGATACTCGTGCTCAATCGAGCGGCCGACCATCTTGGTGATCATGTCCGCGCGCGTGAGTTCCTGCACCGGCTTTGTGTCGATCACGTGCCCGTCGCGCATGACGGTTACGATGTCGCAAAGCTCGAAAATTTCGTCCAGCTTGTGGCTGATGTAGATGATCGAAACGCCGCGCGCTTTCAGGTCGTGAATGATCACAAACAGCTGCTTGAGCTCGTCGCTCGTGAGCGAACTGCTCGGCTCGTCCATGATGATCAGCTTGCTCGAGAACGACAGCGCTTTCGTGATTTCAACCATATGTTTTTCCGCGGCGGACAGCTCGCCAACGAGCTTGCGCGTGTCAATCGTGCAGCCGATGCTGTCGAGCAGGCGCCGCGCCTCGGCGTGCGTACCGCGCATGCCGTGCATTTCGCCAAAGCGTCCGAGAAAGATGTTCTCGCCGACGCTCATGGTATTCACCAGGTTGAATTCCTGATAGATGATACTCAGTCCCCGATTGAGCGATTCAATCGGCGTGGTATGCTCAATCACTTCCCCGTCGAAGACCACCCTTCCGGCGTCCTTCGTGTACACACCGGACAGAATCTTCATGAGCGTGGACTTTCCCGCTCCGTTTTCCCCTACGATTCCGTGCACACTTCCCCGCGCAATCTCAATCGACACGTTGTCCAGCGCCTTCACGCCGGGGAACGATTTGCTTACGTCCTCAATGGAAAGGATGATTCCCGTATCCTTCGCTTCCACCGCGTCTTTTCCC
>JAYFPQ010000094.1:0-13046 GCA_034927595.1 Christensenella sp. | reverse complement strand
GTTCACGCGACGATCAAGAAGGTCGGCGAGGACTACGAGCGCATGAAGTACAACACCGCAATTGCGGCGATGATGGCGCTGGTCAACGACTTTTACGCCAAGGGCAGCCTCACGAAGGACGAGCTGCATACGCTCGTGCTGCTGCTGGCGCCCGTTGCGCCGCACATCTGCGAGGAGATCAACGAAAACCTCGGCTACGCGCCGCTGCATCACGCGCCGTGGCCGGTCTACGACGAAAGCGCGCTGGTAGACGACGAGGTCGAGTTCGGCATACAGGTCAACGGCAAGGTGCGCGGGCGCGTTACGCTCTCCGCTTCGCTGGAACCGAAAGCAATTGAAGCCGCCGCGCTCGACTGCGAAGAGATCCAGCCCTTCCTTGAAGGCAAGACCATCCGCAAGGTGATCGTGGTCAAGAACATCGTCAATATCGTGGTTGGGTAAGGCAAGATACGCAACAGCGGCGCGGAGAAACACCGCGCCGCTTCTTTTCTCTCCAATCTATCCGTAGGGCGTATGCTCGGAAGGAGTACCCATGGAACAGACCTTCATTCGCCTCGCCACCGCCGAGGACGCGCCGGTGATTGCGAACATCGTCAACACCGCGTGGAAAACGGCCTACTCGGGCATCGTTCCGCAGTCGTACCTCGACTCGCTGGACGAGATTCCGCGTGAGCAGCGACTGGTCGAAGGGCTGGAGCGTTTTTCCGACCTTCGCTATTATCTCTTCGAGGAGAACGGCGTTCCCGTTGGCGCGGCGAGCCTGCATCCCACGCATGATGAGGATTTGGCCGATACGTCCGAGTTTACGTTCTTCTATTTTCTTCCTTCGGTCTGGCGGCGCGGCTATGGACGAATGCTGCTCGAACGGCTCAAGGCGGATTCCCGCACGCTCGGCTTTCGGCAAATCTGTTGCTGGGTGCTGGAGGAGAATACCCGCGCAATCGCGTTTTACGAATCACAAGGTATGCTCCGAGACGGAAAGCGACAGGTGGTCACCATCGGCGAGCCGCTGGAGGCGGTGCGCTGCGTCGGTAAGCTGGAATAAACGGAACAAAAAACACCGGCACGGATTGCTCCGCGCCGGTGTTTTTGTTTTGCTCGTTGTTTCGAAATTACAGAAATAGGTGGGTTACATATTGATCGACGATGACCAGGATCCCGAGCACGGCGGTGTAGGCCGCAAAACCCCAAAGCTTCTTTTTCTTGATTGCGTTGAGCATGAGCTTGATGGCAAAATACCCAGTCATACCCGCCACCAGCATGCCCGCGACCAGACTCGTCCAGTGCAACCCCGCCATGCCGGTTGCAATCGCGTCCGGAATTTCAAACACGGCCCCGCCGATGATAGCGGGAATCGACATTAGAAACGAGAAATCCGCCGCCGCCTTGCGGTTTAGCCCCACAAAGAGCGCGCCGGAAATCGTGCTGCCGGAGCGGGACACGCCGGGGAGCACGCCAACGCCCTGCATGCAGCCAATGACGAGCGCGTCGCCAACACCCATGTTCTTGAGTTTCTTGCCTTTGAACGAAACCTTGTTTCCAAACTCGTCCACGCGCGTTCTATGAATGTTGTCGCTGATGAACAGAAGCAACGACGTCAGCAGAAAGCAGAACCCAAGGTACTGCCCCGCATCCGCCGCGGCGGAAAACTGCTCCAGAAACGGTACCTTCTTAAATAGAACCGCAACCACAATCGCGGGAATGGTCGCGACTATCAACAGCCCAACTGTTTTCTGAAACGGTTTTTTAATCAGCTCGACGATGATATCCCAGTAGACGATGAACACCGCGATCAATGTTGCCAGATGCAGCATGACGGTAAAGAAAAGTGCCCCTTCCGTTATGCCAAACAGTTTTTGAATCAAAAGCAGGTGTCCGCTGCTGCTCACCGGCAGGAATTCGCACATCCCTTGTACCAACCCCAGCAACATCGCGATCCAAACGTTCATACCGTACCTCAAACGAAAAAGTTCTGTTTCATTCTACACGGTTCGCTCCCGAAACACAAGCCGCACCCAATTCAGCCAACTTCGGCAAGCGTCTCTTGAAAGAACGCGAGCACGCGGGAACGGTACTCCTCCGGCGAAACGAACAACCCTTGCGTATGCCCGGCGTTCGGAACCGTCCAAAGCTCTGCGCGACCATTCGCCGCCGTCTCATAGAGCGCACCATAGGCGGATTCGCTTAATACGTTTCCCGCGGCAATCAGCAGAAACTTTGTATCCGCCGCCTTTTCAACGGATTCCAGTATGCTTCGTTCGGGCGGGCGCTGTCCGGTGAACAGCGCGGTGGAAGCGTACATGACACGTATCGTCCAGCTGCGCCAGAGCGAGCGATTGTCCGGCAACTCCAGATAGTCCGCAAGCGAATGGTAGGTCGCGCCGTCCGAAACGATTGCCCGAAGTTCCGGTTCGTTCGCCGCACTGGCGAGCAGTACCTCGCCGCCGAGCGAGAGGCCGAGCGCGCCGATGCGCGAAACTCCCTTGTCCCGCAGATACGAAACCGCCGAGGAAACGTCCTGCCCACAGTCCCAGCCGAGCGCGTTTCCGCGCCCGCCGCTGCCGCCGTGCCCGCGCAAGGTTAAAGCGAATACGCCGTATCCGGCACTGCGTAAAAACGTCACATGATCGGTGATTGAGGCAAGGTTTTCGTTGCTGCCATGAATCAATAGAATGCAGGCACCGTTTTCGCCCGCCGCATACCAGCCGGCAAGCGGCGTTCCATCCTGCGCGGTAATCGCAACCGCCTCATACCCGTCGGGCGGCAGTTCCGCCGCCTGCGGTTTCCGAACGGACGCAATGGATCCCATGCAAACAGGAAACAGCACATAGAGTAGTAGAAGAAGGCCAAGGACGATTGCTCCGAAGATTTTCCAGACGCGGCCTGCTCGCTTCGGTTTCGACACCCTTTGAACCGATGATTCCATCGCTTTCCCTCTCAATCGTCCTGTTAAATATCTCCCCGCAACGCATAGACGCAGATGCCGACGCATTCGCGTAGGAAGTTGTTGAGCCGCAGGTACCAAACGTCGTCCGCCGGAATCCCGACCACCTGCATGCCAAGCGCCTTTGCCACCTGTCCCGCACGGTATACATGGAAGTTCGTCGTAACAAAGGCGATCTTCGCGTTTTCGCCCAAGACGTTGTCGATGATCTTCTTGGAGTTCACGAAGTTTTCCTTCGTGTTTTTTGCCTGCTCCTCCGCATAGACGCGGGAAGCGTCCACCCCGTGTTCCTCCATATATTTCTTCATGGCGGAACCCTCGGTGACCGATTCGCCCGCGCCCTGTCCGCCGGAGACCACGCAGATGGCAGTTGAATGCGCCTCTAAGTACTCGATCGCGGTGTTGAGCCGGTTTTCGAGCACCCAGGTGACCTTGTCCCCGTGCACCGCCGCGCCGAGGACGATGATTGCGTCCGCATTCGTATGCGCGCCTTCGCTGGACGCGCGCACCATAAGAAATCCGCAGACCGCGAAGATCGCAAACGCAGCTGCGTAGCAGCCGACAATCAGCCACTTGAGAAACGCGAGGAACCCGTGCCCCATGTGGGGCAGCACGAACGCGACGAACACGAGCGGCACGCCAAAGAACGCGGGCAGAATCACACCGAGGTTATAGTTCGAAAGTGTGGAAATAATCAGCGTTTCCACAATCAGCACCACACCGAGAATCAGCAGCACCTCACGAAACGCGCTGAACGAGTGCCCGCGTTTGCGCCAGAATGCGCAGCCGAGCATCAGCACGGCGATGAGCACCACGAACACAGCGAGGATATAGAGTCTCCATCTGGTATACATAAGAGGTTTTGTTCCTTTCCGATTGTTTGCCGGTTTTCAATGGGGACAAACAGGGGAAATATCGATTTTTGCTTTGCCCGTAACCGCAGGCACCGACAAAGGCATTATATAGCAAGAAACGGGAACGCGCATACTCGCATTCCCGTTTCGTCACAGCATTGTTACAAAACCGCAACTGAAAGAATCAGCCCATCCCGTCGCGTTCTTGCGCGTTAGAGCACATTCTTGAGGAACTGCCCCGTGTAGCTGCCCTCTACGGCAGCCACTTCCTCCGGCGTGCCGGTGGCAACGATGGTTCCGCCCGCGTTTCCGCCCTCCGGCCCAAGGTCAATCACGTAGTCCGCGCACTTGATCACGTCCAGATTGTGCTCGATGACGAGTACCGTACTACCGGTCTCGCAGAGGCGCTGGAGAATTTCCAGCAGACGTTTCACGTCGTCCACGTGCAGACCCGTCGTCGGCTCGTCGAGGATATAGAGCGTTTTGCCGGTATCGCGGCGGCTCAGTTCGGTGGCGAGTTTGACGCGCTGCGCCTCACCGCCGGAGAGCTGCGTGCTCGGCTGGCCGATCTTCACATACCCCAGACCTACGTCATACAATGTTTGCAGCTTTCGCGCAATCTTGGGCAGCGGCTTAAAGAAGCGAAGCGCCTCTTCGACCGTCATCTCCAGCACGTCGTAGATGTTCTTTCCCTTATAATGCACTTCCAGCGTTTCGCGGTTATACCGCTTGCCGCCGCAGACCTCGCAGGGCACGTAGATGTCCGGTAAAAAGTGCATCTCAATCTTGATGATACCGTCGCCGTTGCAGGCTTCACAACGTCCGCCCTTGACGTTGAAGCTAAAACGCCCATTGCTGTAGCCGCGCATGCGCGAGTCCGGCGTGTTGGCAAACACCGCGCGAATCAGATCAAACAGTCCGCAGTAGGTCGCTGGGTTGCTGCGCGGCGTGCGCCCAATGGGGCTCTGGTCGATGTCGATGATCTTGTCCAGCGCGGCCACGCCCTCGATGCGGTCGTGATCGCCGGGGCGGGAGTGCGCGCGGTTGAGATCCCGCAGCAGCGATTTTTTGATGATCTCGTTGACGAGGCTCGACTTACCGCTGCCGGACACGCCGGTCACGCAGACGAACTTGCCGAGCGGAATCTCCACGTCGATGTTCTTGAGGTTATGCGCACGCGCGCCGCGGACGACGAGCTTTTGCCCGCTGCCCTCGCGCCGTGTGCTCGGTACCGGAATGCTCAAGCGCCCGCTCAGATAAGCACCGGTGATGGATTTTTCGTTTGCCGCAATCTCCTCCGGCGTGCCAATGGCAACCACTTCACCGCCATGTTCACCCGCGCCCGGGCCAATGTCCACCACATAGTCGGCAGAACGAATCGTTTCTTCGTCGTGTTCCACCACAATGAGCGTGTTTCCGAGATCGCGCATGGTCTTGAGCGTCTTGAGCAGGCGCGCGTTGTCCCGTTGATGCAGGCCGATGCTCGGCTCGTCGAGGATATAGAGCACGCCCATCAGTCCGCTGCCAATCTGCGTCGCGAGGCGAATACGCTGTGCTTCGCCGCCGGAAAGCGACACCGCGGAGCGCGAGAGCGTTAGATAATCGAGGCCGACGTTGACGAGGAAGCCCAGGCGTGCGTCGATCTCTTTGAGTATCTGCTCGGCAATCATGGTCTGCGTTTTGCCGAGCTTCATGTTCTTTAAGAAGTCCCGCGCAGCTTTGACCGGCAGGTCGGAGAGATCCGCAATGTTCATGTCCCCAACCGTAACGGCGAGGCTCTCGCGCTTGAGCCGCTTTCCTTTACAGTCCGGGCAGGGCGTCTGCGCCATGAAGCGCTCAATCTCCTGCTTGCTGTATTCGGACGTACTCTCGCGGTAGCGCCGCTCCATGTTGGTGGCGATGCCTTCAAACGGCGCGTCGAACGTTCCGCTGCCGAATTCCTTTTTGTAGGCGATGTGCAGCTTCTCCTTGCCGGTTCCGTAGAGAATCGCGTTCTGCACTTCCTGCGGCAGCTCTTCGTAGGGCGTTTTCATCGAAACACCGTAGTGCTTCGTCAGCGCATCGAAATACATGCTCGCGATGGTACCCTTGGACCCGCTGTTCCAGCCCATCACGTTGACGCAGCCCTGCGCGAGGGAGAGATGCTGATCCGGAATCACGAGCTCTGGATCGATCTTGAGCAACGTGCCAAGTCCCGAGCAGGTTGGGCACGCGCCAAAGGGATTGTTAAACGAGAACATCCGCGGGGTCAAATCTTCGATGCTGATGCCGCAATCCGGGCAGGCGTAGTTCTGCGAAAAGAGCATCTCCTCGCCATCCACAATCGCGACGATGGCAAGCCCGTTACCGAGGCGGAACGCGGTTTCCAGCGAGTCCGTCAGTCGGCCTTCGATGCCGGGTTTGATCACAATGCGGTCGATGACCGCTTCGATGGAGTGCTTGTATTTTTTGTCGAGCGCGGGAACGTCCGCAATGTCGTAGACCTTTTGGTCCACACGCACGCGCACATACCCTTCGCGCTTAAGCTCGTCGAAGAGTTTCTGGTGTTCGCCCTTGCGCCCACGCACGCACGGGGCGATGATCTGCGCCTTCGTTTCCTCCGGCAGAGTCATCACACGGTCGACCACCTGGTCGATCGTTTGACGCTCAATCGTCTTTCCGCATTCCGGACAATGCGGAATGCCGCAGCGCGCGTAAAGCAGACGGAGATAGTCATGAATCTCCGTTACGGTGCCCACCGTGCTGCGCGGGTTGTGGCTCGTGCTCTTCTGGTCGATGGAAATCGCGGGGGAGAGCCCGTCGATGCTGTCGATGTCCGGCTTTTCCATCTGCCCCAAGAACTGACGGGCGTAGGAGGAGAGGCTCTCGACGTATCGCCGCTGACCCTCCGCATAGATCGTATCAAACGCGAGGCTGGACTTTCCGCTGCCGGAGAGCCCCGTAAAGACGACGAGTTTGTCGCGCGGAACGACGAGGTCTACGTTCTTGAGGTTGTGCTCGCGCGCGCCCTTGATGATGATGTCCTTCATGAGGAGTCCCTTTCGTTTTGCCGTCCGGTTCTGTTCCGGCCGGCGGATGATGACCGCTTTCTGGTCTCAATGATCAAAATGACCGATATTCTAGTATATCACAAATACTTTCACCCGTCTTCGGGGGAACTATATGGATTTTGCTTCGCTGCAAACACTCGTTCGTTTTGATGACAGTATACACGAACACCCCTGAAACTGCAAACACTTGTTCGTTCTTTTTTGAGGCTTTTTCTTCTATCTTTTTCCTGCTTGTTTTCAAGCGGGTACCCTGTAAAAACCATGTTGTCCACAGGTTTATCCACATCGGTGGATAACTTTTGTGGATATTCGCATTTGATGCGAACACTTAACGAATGAATTTCTATTTTTATGTGGCTGCGCCACAGGCAGGGAACAACGGCTCTATCCACTTACCGAGCACATCTGTGATTATTCTCGTATGATTCCCCCACAAGAACGAGATAACGTGTTTCGAACAAGACGGAAAAACCCACGGCTTGAATTGCCGCGGGTTTATGAGTGATTCGTCGGAAATCGAAGGATTAGTCTTTCTTTTCTTCGGCGTAATCGTCGCAGCCGCAGCCACAGCCGCAACCGTCTTCGTCGTCGTCTTCGTCTTCCATTGCTTCGAAGCGCTCTTCCACGATCTTGGACAGAGCTTCCATCTTGTCCTCATCCGCGGGGAGAAACTCTTCAAACTCGCCGTTGACGACGATCTTCATGATGTAGACTTCCGCGCCGTGCTCGTCCTCACAGGATTCGTGTTCACAGCCACAGCCGCACTCACTGCCTGATTCGGGATCGATCAATACTGCGTACTCCTGGCCTTCGTAATCAAAATAATCTACGACCTCAAGTTCAAACTCATTGCCGTCGTCATCCGAAAAAACCACCAAATCGCGTTCTTCTTCCATGCGGTTCACCACCTTAGCGTTATTGCCTGATTTCAGGTCACTTCATTCTACCTTATTTCCCGCTCAAGCACAAGAAAGGAAACGTGAGTTTGTTACGAATTCTGTAGCGGTTCCGGCAGAAATTCCGTCGATTGTTGCCGCAATGTCTGCGGGATTTCATAAAAATTTTTGTCAACTCCTATCTATTTATGATACAATAAAATAAATATTTAGAGCATGGTAACAAAAAATATTTAAGGCTTCATAAAATATATTTGTTTTCCAGCTTGTATTTTCGTTTTTTTCTGTATATTATTTATAAGGAAGAGGGTTCGGGACATGGATCTGGAATTCTTGCAGCGGCTCGCCAAAGCGATCACCGCCGAGTTCGGCGAGAGCAGTGAAGTCGTCGTCCACGATATCTCCGGGGACGACACGGAGCACACCATCGCGGTCATCGAAAACGGGCATGTGTCCCATCGTCAGACCGGCGGCAGCGCCTCCCGCGTGGTGCTCGAAGCGATTCAGCGCAAACACGACGCGTCCTTGACGGACGAACTCGGCTACCTGACGAAAACGCGGGACGGCCGGGTGCTCAAATCCAGCACGGTCTACCTGCGCAACGGCGAGAACGTGATCGAAGGCGTGCTCTCGATCAACTACGACATCACGGAATTGTTGATGGCAGAACGCGCGATTGCGAGCGTGCTGCATCACAACAGCGAGCCGGCCATGCCGGAGCGGATTCCGCAGAACGTCAACGACCTGCTGGACGACCTGATTGAGCAGAGCGTCGTCATCGTCGGCAAACCCGTTGCCATGATGACCAAGGAGGACAAGATCGCGGCGATCCAGTTCCTCTATCAGGCGGGTGCCTTCCTCGTGACCAAGAGCGGCGACAAGGTGTCGAAATACTTCGGCATCAGCAAATATACCCTGTATTCCTACATCGACGCAAAGAAAGATTGACCGTACCGCTCGCCGCGGCTACGGTCGGGGCAAGCAGAAAGGAAGATCAATCACCATGGATACCAGCAAAGTGAAACAGGCGGCGCAAGCCTACGAAAAGCAGATGACAAAATTCCTGCGCGATCTCATCGCGATTCCGAGCGAAAGCTGTGAGGAGGAAGGCGTCATCAAGCGCACCATCAAAGAGATGGAAGCGCTGGGTTTTGACAAAGCCGAAATCGATCCCGAAGGAAACGCCCTCGGCTGGATGGGCACCGGCGACAAGATCATCGCCTTCGACGGGCACATCGACACCGTTGGCATCGGCAACATCGCAAACTGGGAAAAGGACCCCTACGAAGGATACGAAACGGACGACGTGATCTACGGGCGCGGCGGTTCCGACCAGGAGGGCGGCGTGGTTTCCGCCGTGTACGGCGCTAAGATCATGAAGGACCTCGGACTGATTCCGGAAGGCTACAAGATTCTGGTCACGGCCACGGTTCAGGAAGAGGACTGCGACGGCCTCTGCTGGCAGTACATTCACAACGAGGACAAGATCAAGCCGGAGTTTGTCGTTTCCACCGAACCGACGGACGGAGGCATCTATCGCGGCCATCGCGGGCGCATGGAGATCCGCGTGGACGTGAAGGGCATTTCCTGCCACGGCAGCGCGCCGGAACGCGGCGACAACGCGATCTATAAAATGGCGGACATCCTCAAGGACGTCGAAGCGCTCAACGCCAACGGCTGCGAGGATAATGACGCAATCAAGGGTCTCGTCAAGATGCTCGACCCGAAGTTTAACCCGAATCAGTACGAGGACGCGCGCTTCTTAGGCCGCGGCACCTGCACCGTTTCGCAGATTTTCTACACCAGCCCCTCGCGCTGCGCCGTTGCGGACAGCTGCTCGATTTCGATCGACCGCCGCATGACCGCGGGCGAAACCTGGGAAAGCTGCATCAAGGAAATCGAAAACCTGCCCGCCTGCAAAAAGCACGGCGCAAAGGTGAGCATGTACATGTATGACCGTCCCGCATGGACCGGACTTGTGTACGAAACCGAGTGCTATATCCCGACGTGGATCAACAAGGAGACCTACGGCCACGTGCAGGCCGTTGCGGATGCGCACAAAGCGCTCTACGGCGACAAGCGCATTGGCAGCGAAAGCTCCATGCACCTGCGTAACCGTCCCCTGATCGACAAATGGACGTTCTCGACGAACGGCGTCGCGATTCAGGGCCGCTACGGCATTCCCTGCGTCGGCTTCGGCCCCGGCGCGGAGAGCCAGGCGCACGCGCCGAACGAAATCATCTGGAAGCAGGACCTCGTGAGCTGCGCGGCGGTCTATGCGCTGATTCCCTCCATGTACAAGGGTCAGGGCGCGGACGACGCATGCCAGTTCCGCGCGGGTGGCACGGACACGACCTCGGACAAGTCCGCCTGCTGATTGGGTAAGCTATGCAGAGCGGGCTGCGCCCGCTCTGCATTTGTTTCACTTACTGACCAAGAATGAGTTCAACAGTACAAACAGAAATTAGGAGTGAGTTTATGGGTAAAGACGATATCAAGCAGTTCACCAAGGCGCTGGAAGGCCTGAACTACCAGAATATGTACGAAGGCGACTTCTTCCTCACCTGGGAGAAAACGCGGGACGAGCTCGACGCGGTGTTCACCGTTGCAAACGCGCTGCGCAATCTCCGCGAGCGCAATATCTCGACCAAGATTTTTGATTCCGGCCTCGGCGTTTCCCTGTTCCGCGACAACAGCACGCGCACGCGCTTCTCGTTTGCTTCCGCCTGCAACCTGCTCGGCCTCGAAGTGCAGGATCTCGACGAGGGCAAGAGCCAGATTGCGCACGGCGAAACCGTTCGCGAAACCGCCAACATGATCAGCTTCATGGCGGACGTCATCGGCATCCGCGAC
This sequence comes from Christensenella sp., assembly GCA_034927595.1. Lineage (GTDB taxonomy): Bacteria > Bacillota > Clostridia > Christensenellales > CAG-138 > UBA7703. Next base: position 2,449 of record JAYFPQ010000094.1, on the reverse strand, counting down.
GACATGTACATCGGCAAAGGCAACGCCTACATGCACGAAGTGGTCGAGTCCGTGAAGCAGGGCCACATCGACGGCGTGCTCGAGCAGAAACCGACGCTGGTCAACCTCCAGTGCGACATTGACCACCCGACGCAGTGCATGGCTGACATGGCACATTGCATTCGCGAGTTCGGCGGCGTGGAAAACCTCAAGGGCAAGAAGATTGCCATGACCTGGGCGTACAGCCCCAGCTACGGCAAGCCGCTGTCCGTTCCGCAGGGCGTTATCGGCCTGTTCACCCGCTTTGGCATGGACGTTACCCTTGCGCATCCGGAAGGATACGAGGTCATGGACGGCGTGCTCGACGTGGCCAAGCGCCAGAGCGCCGAGAGCGGCGGCAAATTCACCGTCACCAACAGCATGAGCGACGCGTTCAAAGACGCGGACATCGTTTACCCGAAGAGCTGGGCGCCGTTTAAGGCCATGGAAGAGCGCACGGAGCTCTACGGCAACAGCGCTTTTGACGGCATCAAGGCGCTCGAAAAGAAGCTGCTCAAGCAGAACGCCGAGCACAAGGACTGGGAATGCACGGAAGAGCTCATGGCCAAGACCAACAAAGGCAAGGCGCTCTACCTGCACTGCCTGCCCGCCGACATCACGGGCGTGAGCTGCGAAGCGGGCGAAGTTGCCGCAACGGTGTTCGACCGTTACCGCGACCCGCTCTACAAGCAGGCTTCCTTCAAGCCGTATGTCATCGCGGCGATGATCTTCCTCGCCAAAACGAAGAACCCGGCGGAGATGCTCAAGCAGCTGGAGAAGCGCGGCGAGCTGCGCCACCTCGGCATCTAACTTTAGTAACAAAACGAACGGGCGCGCCGGAAACGGCGCGCTTTTGTTGTTTCCCTTCAAGGTGAACAGAACAGTGACGCGTCTCGTAGTTCTCCAATCTATGTGACTCGGTCTTGACATTAGACTGCCCGTCGTGTATATTATGAATGCGACCGGTCGGTCGCGTACGACAAGTCGCTTATAAAGGAATGATCATCATGCCGCTGAAAACATTTTTAAATCTCCCGGAAAACAGAAAAAAGGAGATTATAAACGCATGCTTTGAAGAATTTGCACAGAATGATTTCGATAGCGCGTCACTATCGCGCATCATTTCTAACCTTTGTCTGGCAAAGGGCAGTTTCTATCGATATTTTGAGAATAAGCTGGATCTGTATCATTTTCTCTGCCAGTTTGCCAACAGCCTTGTTGCAGCCAACTTCATTCGCCATCTAAATGGATCCGGTAAGGATTTCTTTCAAGATTGGACAAGTTTCTTCTTGTCGTTGAGCGAGATTGAGAAAGAATATCCCATGGCAATCCGTTTCAGATTTAAAGCAGCTTTTGAGCAGAGCAGCGAGGTTTCTGGGCAGCAAAGCATTGAGAAGCCCCTGGAACGAATGAAGTTCATGAGAGATGTGCTTCAGAAATATCAGGAGAACGGTTTGTTGCGAAAGGATATTGACCTTGATTTCTTCTCCCTGATGATGACCTCGTTCAATTTTACCCTTTCAGAGTACATTGGTATCAAATATAAAATCCTTCCTTCGTCTCCGCTCTATTCGGTGAACATTGAGTTACTCAAGCAGGACACTGAACAATTACTAGATATTGTCAGAAGAGGTTGGCTACCTTAATCAACTGGACGAACCATAAGGAGAAAATGCAATGAAACCATTAGTCCGAGCAATCATCCAATATCATGTACAGATTTGCATCTACTTAGCCTTCTTTGCCGTCTGCCTTTTTGTCCCGGCAGGGCAGCTCGCTTGGAAAATGGGTTGGCTTTACTTGGCAATCAACGCGCTCAGCATGATTGCGAATTCACTGATCCTTCTACTCAGAAATCCTGGCTTGTTTCAAGAACGGGCGAATCGAAAGGGTAAACGGGATTTGGATAGAGTCCTCGCCGGAATCATGTCCTTTGTGGGTCCGATCAGCATTTGTATTGTCTCCGGCTTCAACTTTCGGCAACATTGGCCGCCGCAGATTCCTTTCATCGGTCAAGTAAGCGGCATCGTTTTGGTCGTTCTGGGCTGCATGCTCGCCGCATGGGCAGTGGCTTCCAATAAGTTTTTCTACGGTTTTCTGCGAATTGCCAAGGACGCAGGCCATTCCGTCTGCGCTGATGGTGCCTACCGGCTGGTGCGGCATCCGGCATATCTTGGCGCCATCATCATTGATATCGCTACACCGTTTGTTCTGAACTCGGTTTGGGCTTTCATCCCCGCAGCGATCACCATTCTGGCGATTATCATTCGCACAAAACTTGAAGACGATGTGCTTCAACGTGATTTGGATGGATATCAGGCATATGCGCAGCTCGTTCAACATCGCCTCATTCCATTCATCTGGTAAAGTCCGTTGGAAACGCGTCAACCTATTTTTCTCTGTGCATAGCGTTGTTCAATCACGATATAGC
>JAYFPQ010000153.1:0-4147 GCA_034927595.1 Christensenella sp. | reverse complement strand
CAGGGGTACCATACCTTTCAGATCTACAATCCGGTGTTCCCGGGTCATCGCACCAACAGCCGCATAGAAAACCTGCTGCGCCAGGCAAATTTGGAACAGGAGTTTCTCCTATATTATCAACCGCAGGTGGAACTGAACAATCGCCGGATGATTGGCGCGGAGGCCCTGCTGCGCTGGAACAATGCGGAGATCGGGTTTATTCCGCCCAACGTGTTTATTCCCGTTGCCGAGGAAATCGGGATGATCAACGAGATCGGCGCGTTTGTGCTGCGCGAGGCGATGCGGCAGGCGATCGTCTGGAATCACCACAGCGCGGAGCCGCTGAAGATCGGGGTCAATCTTTCGCCGAAACAAATTGGAAACAGCACGTTTCCGCCCCTGCTGCGGGAAATCGTTCAGGAGACGGGAATGCAGACCGAATGGCTCGATCTGGAGATCACCGAGAGCATGATTGTGGAGCAGTCGGAGTCCGTTCAGGCGGCATTCTCCGCGTTTCGGGAGATGGGAATTTCCGTTTCGATTGACGACTTTGGTTCGGGGTTTTCGGCGATTGGCTACTTGAACCAGTTCCATTTTGACCGGATCAAGATCGACAAATCGCTCGTCGACAACGTTTCCTACGAAAATCCCAGCGGCGTGCGGATTCTCAAGTCGATCATCGAGATGTCCCGGGCGATTGGCGCGCGCACGATTGCGGAGGGCGTGGAGACCAGCGACCAGATGCGACTGCTCACGGAGATCGGCTGCGAACAGGCGCAGGGATACCTGTTTGGCCGTCCCGTTCCGCCGGAGGAATTCGAGCGGCGGTTCCTGAAATAGCCGAAAAAACCCGGAACGATACGAAAACAGTTCGCTGAGCCGCCGACGGGCGGCTCTTTTGATGGAACGCATGAAACGGTAGATTTCGCCGGATCACAGAAAAACAATTTTATTTTGGATTGCAAAATCAAGATTGGATGATATAATATATGAAACTTGCAGGATGAGAAAATTCATCTTGCACTTTTTAACGGAACAATGGCGTTCCGAAGTTTGTGCCGTCCTTCCTGAAACGGCATTGACTTTGGGTCGCTGTTTTTTTACTCCACAGAGAGTCGGTTGATGCAAAACCGAGTGCAAAAGAGCGAAGCCGTCCGGAAACGGGGCGTTAGAAGCGGAGTATCGTTCCGAACCGCGGAATGGCAGACTCCGTATCGCATGCAAGGGGCGTTGCATCGAAAACGAAAAATGCAGCCAAACTTGCAAAATGCAGGCGCGAACCCGAACAATGGCAACCTCCCGATGGGAACCGGCCGAAACGGCCCTCTTCGGGAAAGTATAGATGAGCAGGTGAAAGATGAAACAGCAAGAAATGCAGCCTTGTAAGGCAGAGGAACCTCGACAGCGAGGCAACGATTTGAAGGAATCCGACGTCGCCCCGAATACCGGGCGGACGGCAAGCGCTTCTTCCTTTCGAGCGGGCAAAACCTGGCAGAACGCGAAGCTTTGGCGTCCGGAGTTTGAGCACGATGCGTGCGGCACGGGATTTATCGCGCATGTGAACGGCGAACGCTCGCATGCAATCGTGCACGACTCGCTCGAGATATTGTCGCGTCTGGCGCATCGCGGCGGAACGGGATCCGATCCCGACACCGGCGACGGCGCGGGCGTTTTGGTACAGATACCCGATGAGTTCTTCCGAAAAACGGTTAGCTTTGAGCTACCGCCGATGGGGCAATACGCCGTCGGCATGTTCTTTCTGCCGCTGGATCCGAAAGAATGCCTTGTCGCGGAGGCGATTATTGAGACCATCGCCAAGGAAGAGGCATTTTCCGTTCTCGGCTGGCGCGCGGTGCCGACGAATCTGCACGCCTGCGGCGCGGGCGCATGGGCGAGCGTACCGAGCGTGCGGCAGCTGTTTTTAGCCTGGCAGGAAACCGAACTCCCCGCGGACGTTCGGCTGTTTGTGCTCAGAAAACGCATTGAGCGCGCGCTGAAGGAGCAGGGCATCGAACTCTACGTGCCCAGTCTCTCCGAGCGGACGCTGGTCTACAAGGGAATGATGCAAGCCTGGCAGGTGGCGGATTTCTATCCCGACCTGCTGGACGAGGACTTCATCTCCGGCATCGCGCTCGTGCATTCGCGCTATTCGACCAACACCTTTCCCTCCTGGGATCGCGCGCAGCCGTTTCGAATGGTTGCGCATAACGGCGAGATCAACACGCTCAAAGGCTGCGAACATGCGGTGCAGGCCGCGAGCGCTGCCATCGACGGCGGGCGGCTCCACAAGCGCCTGTTGGACGTGCTGCCGATTCTCGACGCAAACGGAAGCGACTCCACCAAATTTGACAATCTCCTGGAGTTTCTTGTCATCGCCGGGCGCTCGCTGCCGCAGGCGCTGTTTATGATGATGCCCGGCCCGTGGTCGAAGGACACGACGTTGGACGAGAACCAGCGCGACTTCTACCGCTACGCCGCCTGCCTGATGACCCCGTGGGACGGCCCCGCCGCGATGTGCGTGACGGACGGCCGCCAGATCGGTGCGGTGTTGGATCGAAACGGTCTGCGCCCCGCCCGCTGGGTGCTCACAAAGGACAACCTTCTCGTGCTCGCGTCGGAGTCCGGCGTGCTGGACATTCCGCCGTCCGACGTGGTTCGTCGCGGCCGGCTTGGCCCGAACCAGATGCTGCTGCTGGATACCGAGTCCGGCGTGCTGCTGGAAGATCAGGCAATTAAGGATCAGTATCTGACTGGGCCATGGAAAGAGTGGCTTCCCCAGCAGGTGGTCGAGCTCGAAGAGCTTCCCTACCGGCGGGAGAGCGAGCCCTCGCCGCGCCCGAAGGAACGCCAGCACTTGTTTGGCTGGACTTACGAAGATCGCATGATCACGGTGCTGCCAATCGCGCAGACGGGGCTGGATCCCGTCGGGTCGATGGGCTACGACGCGCCGATTGCGGTGCTCTCCGAGCGCCCGCAGCCGCTGTTCCACTATTTCAAGCAGCTCTTTGCACAGGTCACGAACCCGCCGATCGACGCCATGCAGGAAGAGTGCGTCACCGGTATGGACGTGTTCCTCGGTTCCAACGGCGACCCGACGTTGGACAAGGCGGACAACTGCCGCAAGATCCATCTGGGTTCGCCGATTCTGCAAACCGCGAACCTCAAGCGGCTGCTCGCGGGGGTTCCCGGCTTTGCCGCGGCGGAAGTGCACATGGTATTCGATCCGGCGCAGGGACTCGAAGCCGGGTTGGAAGCGTTCTTCGCTTCGGCGGAGCAGGCGCTCAACGAAGGAAAAACGATTCTGGTGTTGACCGACCGCACGGCAAGCGCGGAGATGGTACCGATTCCGTCGCTGCTGGCGACCGCGGGCGTGCATCACTTCCTGATTCAAAAGGGACTGCGCGGCAATTGCTCGCTGATCGTCGACAGTTACGAACCCAGAGAGGTGCACCACGTCGCCTGCCTGATTGGCTACGGCGCAAAGGCCGTCCACCTGCGCGGCGTCTACGAAGCGGTGGAATCGCTCGCGGACGAGGGGCATCTGGAGTCCGTGTCGCTCGAAGACGCGATGCATAACATCGTTTACGGTTATGACCACGGCATCCTCAAGGTGATGTCCAAGATGGGCATCTCCTGCGTGGACGGCTATCACAACGCGCAGATCTTCGAGGCGCTGGGGCTTTCGCAGGAGCTTGTCGACCGCTTCTTCAAAGGAACGGTTACGCGCGTTGGCGGCCTGACGCTCTCCGATCTGGAGCGCGAAGTGCTGCAGCGGCACCGCGAGGCGCTCGCGACCATGCAGCAGGAATTGCCCTCCGGCGGACGCTTCCAGTATAAGCGGGGCGGCGAGCGGCACCTCTACAACCCCGAAACGATCCACCTGTTACAGACGGCGGTGCGCACGGGGGACTATGAGCTCTTCCGCGAGTATGTGCGCAGCGTCGAAAGCGACCACCCGGTTGCGCTTCGTAACCTGCTGGGCTACCAGAACTGCCACCCGATTCCCCTCGAGGAGGTGGAGCCGGTCGAAAAGATCGTCCGCCGGTTCAAGACGGGCGCAATGTCCTACGGCTCCATCAGTCAGGAGGCGCATGAGTGCCTCGCGCTGGCGATGAACCAGCTCGGCGGAAAGAGCAACTCCGGCGAGGGCGGCGAGGCGGCGGAGCGG
>JAYFPQ010000118.1:0-11776 GCA_034927595.1 Christensenella sp. | reverse complement strand
GTGTTGAAAAGAAGAGCGCCTTTTTCAGGCGCTCTTTGGAACGCTATGCGAGTGATTTGATTGCGCGGCGTTTGGAAACGACGTCGAAGATAACGGCGGCAAGCAGCACAAGGCCCTTGACCACCTTCTGGAAGTTCGAGTCCACGCCGATGATGTTCATGCCGAGGTTCAACACGCCCATGAGCACCGCGCCGACGACCGCGCCGCTGACCTTGCCGATGCCGCCGTATGCGGAGGCGCCGCCAATGAAGCAGGAGCCGATTGCGTCGAGCTCATAGTTGGTACCCGCGGCGGGGTTCGCCGAGGTAAAGCGGGCGGCAACGACCAGAGCCGCGAACGCGCTGAGGAAGGAAACGTTGACATATGCCGAGAAGTAGATACGGTTCGTATTGATGCCGGAGAGCTTGGTCGCCTTTTCGTTTCCACCGAGAGCATAGAAGTGACGGCCAAAGGTGGTCTTCGCGGTGATGTAGGTGTAGATCGCGACAATCAGGATCAGCCAGAGCAGGATGTACGGAATGCCCTTGTAGAGCGAGAGCTTGTACATGAGCAGCATGATGATGGCGCAGATGATGACAAGACGCGAGTAGAGGGAGACCGCATTCTCCGTGGTATACCCCTTCTTTTTTTTGCTGATGTTGCCGGTGATCGTTGCGATGATATACACGACGCAGCAGAGAATACCGAAGATAATGCAGGAATACTTCATCACGCCGCTGTCCAGCGCCGGAATGTTGACGTAGTTGTTAAAGATGGAGAGGTATTCGTTGGAGAAACCGGAAATAGTCAAGCCTCCGAGGATTGCCTGAGCAAGGCCGCGGAAGAGAAGCATGCCGGCGAGGGTAACGATGAATGGCGGAATGCGAACGTATGCAATCCAGAAGCCCTGCCAAACGCCAATCGCAACACCGACGGCGAGACACAGCAACATGCTGATGTAGATGTTCCAGCCGAGGTTCACCATCAGCACGCCGGCGATTGCGCCGACGAGACAGACCGTAGCGCCAACGGACAGGTCGATGTTGCCGCCGGTCAGAATGCAAAGCAGCATGCCGACCGCGAGAATGACCACGTAAGAGTTCTGCATGATCAGGTTGTTGATGTTTTGCGGGAGGAACATGCGCCCTTCCGACTTGATCACGAAAAACAGGTAAACCAGTACGAGGGCGATGATCATGGTGTTCTTGAGGAGAAAATTCTTCGTTTTTTCCCAGAGGACATTGCTGTTGCTGCTCATGGTTTATGCTCCTTTGTTTACGCTGAGAATACTGGACATGATGCGCTCCTGCGTTGCATCCCGCGCATCCATTTCACCGACAAGTTTGCCTTGGCTCATGACGTAGATGCGATCGCACATACCGAGCACCTCCGGCATTTCGGAGGAGATCATGATGACCGATTTCCCCGCTGCGACGAGGTCGTTGATGATGCAGTAGATTTCATATTTCGCGCCGACGTCGATGCCACGCGTCGGTTCGTCCAGAATCATGATTTCCGGCTCGGCGAACATCCACTTGGCCAGCAGAACCTTCTGCTGATTTCCGCCGGAGAGGTTGCCGACGTCCTGTTCGACGCTCGGTGTCTTGATGCCAAGCTTGTCCTTCATGGTGACGGCCATGTTGTGCTCCAGATCGAGGTCGATCACCTTATTGTGGCTGACCTTGTCGAGCCGCGCCAATGTGGTATTGACGCGAATCGGATTCGAGAGAATCAGACCGTTGCCTTTGCGATCCTCGGTGACATACGCCAAACCGTGTTTGATCGCGTCCCGCTCACTCGAGAGATGGACTTCTTTTCCGTGGATTTTCAGCGTGCCGCGGATATCGTTTCCGTAGCTTTTACCAAAGATGCTCATGGAGAGCTCCGTGCGCCCCGCGCCCATCAGACCCGCGATACCGACGACCTCGCCGCGCTTGACGTAGAACGATACATCGTCCACGACCGTGCGGTCGGAATACAACGCATGCTGCACGGACCAATGCTCAACTTCCAGCACGACTTCGTCCGAAACCTGCGGTACGCGCTTGGGGAAGCGGTTGGTCAGCTCGCGGCCGACCATACCGCGGATGATGCGCGGCTCGTCCACCTTGCCGGAGGTCGCGTCGAGCGTTTCAATGACGGTGCCGTCGCGAATGATCGTAATCTGATCGGCAACATAAGCAATTTCGTTGAGCTTATGCGAGATCATAATAGAAGTAACGCCTTTTTTCTGGAAATCCTTGAGTAGATTGAGCAGCTTCATCGAATCGCTTTCGTTGAGCGATGCGGTCGGTTCGTCAAGGATCAACAGCTTTACGTCCTTGGAAAGCGCTTTTGCGATTTCCACGAGCTGCTGCTTGCCGACGCCGATATCCTTGATGAGCGTCCGAGATGACTCGTCGAGACCGACCACGCGAAGGAGTTCATCCGCCTTGGCGTAGGTTTCGTTCCAGTCGATGTTAATGGCACTGCCGCGCTCGTTGCCCAGGAACATATTCTCCGCAATGGAGAGGTAGGGCACCAGTGCCAGTTCCTGATGGATGATAACGATGCCGAAGTTTTCACTGTCGCGAATCTTCTGGAAATGGCAGGGTTTGCCATCGAAGATGATCTCGCCGGTGTAACTGCCGAATGGATAGATACCGGAAAGGACGTTCATGAGTGTGGACTTGCCCGCGCCGTTTTCGCCTACGATTCCGTGAATCTCGCCGCGGCGAACTTCCAGACTGACGTCGTCCAGCGCTTTTACGCCGGGAAATTCCTTTGTAATATGTCTCATTTCGAGAATATTGTCTGACATACCGTTCCTCCCAGTTGCTTAGTGAATCAAGCGGGCCAGAAATAAAAAAGGCGCGCCGTGGATGTTGAATTGTGTCGCGGAGATTTCGCTGTGCCAAACAAAGAGCGCTTGGCGTACCGAAATCCTCGTTCAGAGAAGATCCAGAGGGCGGACGGAAATCGTCCGCCCTCTGACTAGAAACCAGGTGTAACTCAGAACTATTTGAGTTGATCTGCAGTGTAGTAACCGGAGTCAACCAGCAGTTCCACGTAGTTGTTGATGTCCGCGAACACCGGCGCGCAGAGGAACGTCGGGATGATGCCCGTGCCGTTGTCGTAGGACTTCGTGTCGTTGACCTGCGGTTCTTTGCCCGCAAGGATGTCGCTGGCCATCGCAACGGTCTGCGCTGCGAGGGTACGGGTATCCTTGAAGATGGACATGCTCTGCTTGCCAGCGATGATGTCCTTGGTGTTGACGATGTCGCAGTCCTGACCGGTGACGATCGGGTACTTGCCGGTGTAGGAGCTGGCCAGAGCGTTCGTTACGCCCTTGGCGGTGGAGTCATTGGAGCAGAGGCAAGCGTCAAGCTGCGTACCGTCGGCATAGAAGGACGCAAGAATGGCTTCCATACGGCCCTGAGAGGTCTCAGTGCTCCATGCGGGGGTCGCAACTTCTTCGAACTTGACCTGGCCCGAAACAACGGTGATCACGCCGCTGTCGATGTAGGGCTGCAGAACGTCCATGGCACCCTGATAGAAGTAGAGGGCATTGTTGTCCGCCGGGTCGCCAGCGGTGATTTCCATGTTGTACTTGCCGCCTTCGTCGAGCTTGAGCGAATCCTTGATGTACTGGCCCTGGATGGTGCCGACCATGTAGTTATCGAACGTGCAGTAGTAGCTGACCGCGTCCGTGTCCATGATCAGACGGTCATAGGCGATAACGGCGATGCCCGCATCCTTGGCGGTGCCAAGAACCTGGGTCAGCGTTTTGCCATCGATGGCCGCGATAACGAGAACGTTCACGCCAGCGGAGATCATGTTCTCAATCTGGCTGACCTGGGTTGCCACTTCGTTGTTGGCATACTGCAGGTCTACTTTGAAACCGGCGGCTTCGAACTTTTCTTTCATGTTCGCGCCGTCCTGATTCCAACGCTGGAGGTCCTGGGTGGGCATCGAAATGCCGACGAAGCTCGGGGCGGCCGCCGGTGCTTCCGTTGCAGCGGGAGCTTCGGTTGCGGCTGCTGCGGGTTCTGCCGCAGCGGGAGCGGGGGTCGCGGCGCAGGCTGCCATTGCGAACAGCATTGCGATGACCAAGAGAGCGCTAATGAGTTTCTTCATGTGTACTTTCTCCTCCTTAAGATATGATGTGTTTGATATGCCGACCTGGCTGTATTTACAAGTTATCACAACTTAAAGCAACCAGAAATAGGAGATATCGGTGAATTTCTGCTTAAAATTGGCTTATTTTCCTTTAAAATTTTTATTATTAGCAGAATATTGCGCAGTTATCCGAAATAAAAGACAATATTATCCAGTATTGCAATATTCTACTAGGATTAAGGCAAATGAAACGATATGCAACCGCAAGCAATTCTGTGTGATTCACAACACGCAAAACCGGAATAAAATGAAAAGACGTTCGAATTTTCGTTCGAACGTCCTGAAACAATTCAAAATATGTGTAATGAATCCAAATTCAGGTAGACCTGCTCTCGGCTATGGAACCCGCCATCATGTAAAAAAGATGTCGGATTAATCCAAATTCAGGTAGACCTGCTCGCGGCGATGAAAACCGCCCTCGATGATGACCTCGTCGATGTTGTCCCGCGTGACCATGATGGGCGAAAGCTTCTCATAGGGAACGTCGTACTTGCCATCGTCAATGGTGTCCGTCGTCTTCAGCTTTTCGCCCTGAATCAGGCCGACGACGAGCTCGGCGGCTTCCCGCGCGAGGCGCTCCACCGGTTTGTAGACGGTCATCAGCTGCGTGCCCTCGACAATTCGCTGGCAGGCGGCGAGATCCGCGTCCTGACCCACGAGGCAAACGTTGCTTGCGAGCCGGTGTTCGGAGAGCGCGAGGAACGCCTGACTGGCGAGGTCGTCGTTTCCGCAGCGCACGCCGTCAAAGGTAATGCCCTTGGCAATTGTTTTGTTGATCACGTTATAAGCGGTTTCCGCCAGCCAGTTCGGCGCGTATTCCTCGACTACGACATGCAGGTTGCTCTTTTCAATAATCTTGTCAAATCCCTTTTGCGCCTGCGCCACGTTCTGATCCGCCGGAGAACCGGCGATGCTGACGATGTTGCCGCCGCTTGGCATATGTGCAACGAGCGCCCGCGCCATCAGCTCGCCGACCATCTCGTTGTCAAACGAGATATAGAGGTCGGTGTTTGCGTTCATGACGAGGCGGTCGTAGGAAACGACGTAGATGCCCGCGTCGTGCGCCTTTTGCACGATGTCCGCAAGGCCGTAGCAGTCCACCGCGACGACGACGATTGCGTCCACGTTTTTCTGAATAAAGTACTCGATCTGTGCGATCTGCTCCTTGGGATCGCCGTTCGCGATTTGAACGTTTACCTCCGCGCCGAGTTCGCTCGCCGTTGAGACAAACACGTCCCGGTCGCGCTGCCAGCGCTCAATTAGAAACGAGTCAAAGGAAATGCCGATTAGTGGTTTTTTCGTTCCATTTTCCGCGTCGTTTTGCTGCGTGCCGCCCTTGGTACAGCCAAAGAGCTGGGCACAAAGGAACAAAACGGCAAACAGAAGCGAAACGAATCGCTTACTTCGCTGGGCAGCGGTCATGTTCGGTTCTCCTTTCGATCGTTTCGAATATTCTTCATTCATTCTTCCATTCTTCGTTGGTCTGCGAAGGATTCCTCTATTTAAATCTAGCGTCTACGTTCTTCGTTGGTTTGCGACGGACTCATCTCGTTGAACCAAGCGAGGGTTACCCGTTGATTCCCTTGCCAAACTGCTCCCGATACTCCGTCGGGGTTATGCCCTCGAAGCGCTTGAACAGGCGGGAGAAATAGTTGGGGTCGTTGTAGCCAATCTCCGTGCAGACGCTCTTCACGTTCAGCCGCCCGTCCGAGAGCAGCTGCTTGGCGGTTTCGATGCGCCGGAGCGTCAGGTAGTTGATGAAGTTTTCGCCGGTCTGCTCCTTAAAGAGCTTGCTGAAATAATACGGGCTCACGTGCACCTCGCGCGAGACCTCTTCCAGCGTCAGATCACGCTGGAAATTCCGGTCGATGAACGCGCGCGCCTTGGCGATGATGCGGTTTGCCTTTTCATCTGCCTTGGTGGAGATGTTTCGCGTGCTTTGCGCAATTTTCAGGAAGAACCAAGCTTTCAGGTCGTCGTAATGCTCCGCCGCAAGAACGGTTTGCAGATAATCGTCCCGATCCAGAAAGTGATACTTCATGCCGCCTTCGTGAAACACCGTGTATTCCGCGCGCAGCACGAATTCCAGCACCTTCAGTCGAATGGCCATATCGTGTTCCGGATATTGGTCGACCATCCACTGGAACAACGCCTCTGCGTCGGAAACGGCGCCCTGCACGTCGCCGCGCAGCACCATCTCTTCCAGGTGCTTCTCCCGCTCAACAGGGTAGCCTGCCTCAAAGACGGGTACGATGGGCAAATCGTTAAAATGCGACACAATACCCTTGCAATGCTTCACGGCCTTGACGGCCTGCGAATAACTCTCACAGAGATGGTCCAGACTCGTGGTCGTGCCGATGCCAAGCTTGCACTCCACACCGATTTTATCCTCAACGCGGTGCGCGAGGGTGCGCCCCTGCTCAATGAGGAGCAACCGCTCGTAATATTCGTTTTCGGATTCGTCCGCCGGGCGGGCGATGATCACGCGGTTTGCCATGGCGGGGCCAACGATGCAGGGGAACGACTCCTTGATGAGGCCGCGGATGGAGGCATATACCTCGTTGGCCTTGATGTCGAGATCGAGCAGATCCCCGCCGACGGACTTCGTGAGCTCCAGCACCATAATCGTCGCGCAGGCGGCTTCAATCCCCATGGTGTCGAACAGCCGCTGATAATTGGAAGCGTCACCGCTCTGCATGAGCAACATGTAGACAAAGCTGCTTTCGAGCACGGGAATCATGTTTTCGAGCCGTTCGCGGTTCTTGAGCGCCGCATTGCGCGTTTTGCGCTCCGCGTCCACCTTGCTCATGGCGCGGCGCATGGCGTCCGAAAACACCATTCGATTAACGGGTTTCGTCAGAAACTCGAAGACGGAGAGACTGATTGCCTCCTTGGCGTACTCAAACTTATCGTAGGCGGTCAGCACGATAAACAGAATGCCGGGGTGGAAGGCCTGCATGGCCTGAATCGCTTCCATGCCGTTGATGCCGGGCATGCGAATGTCCATGACGGCAATGTCCGGTCGAAACCGCTCCGCGAGCTCGACCGCGTCGTAGCCCGTTTTTGCGGTTTCAATTTCGCATTGGCCGCTGAAGTTTTTTTCGAGGATGAAGCGGAGCGCGTCGAGTTCAATTCCCTCGTCGTCCGCCAAGAGGATTTTGTACATGCGTGTTTACTCCAATTTGAGTTTACGGTGGATGGTTGTCTGATTGTGCTTTCGAATCGAATTATTACGTTGAGGCTTCTAAGCCAAAGTCGAACCGGTTGTGTGCTAGCGAAGGGCATGCCCGTTTGGTTTTGGCAGAATGATGCTGACGCTGGTTCCTTTGCCCGGGCCTTCGCTTGTAATCTCGAATACGTCCTGCACGCCGTAGTAGATGCGCAGGCGCTCGATAACGTTCTTCAAGCCCGTTCCGCGGTGCGGCTGGCCTTCCATCTCAATCAGCATCGGCTCGCCCTGAAGGATGGCCTCGATCTCCGGCTGGGTCATGCCTTTTCCGTTGTCGAAAATGGTCACGCGAATCTGGTCGCCCTCTTCGCGCGTGGTCAGCTCAATATGCTTTTCCCATTTCACGTCCCGCAGTCCGTGATTGATGGCGTTCTCCACGATGGGCTGGAGGATGACCCCGGGAATGGCGATGCGGTCGATTGAGCCGGTGACGGTTTTCATGTAATGAATCTCGCCGGAGAACCGAACGTTGATAATGTGCAGGTAGGTCTCCACCTGACTGATCTCGTCCGCCAGCGTGGAGGTTTGGCCCGCGTGCTTGACGCTGTAGCGAAAGAAGTCCGCGAGATTCTCGACGAACAGCGTGGTTTTCTCCGCGCCCTCCATCATCGCGAGCTGTGCGCCCGCGTTGAGCGTGTTGTACAGAAAATGCGGGTTGATCTGGGACTGTAAGAAGATCAACTGGCTTTCCTTCAGGCTGCTCTCCATGCGAAGCTGGGTTTCCTTCAACCGGCTTTCCTCGGCCATCCGCGTTTTGATCTGCGAAACGTGTTCCTTGAGGCTGTTGATCATCTTGTTGAACGCGTCTGCCAGTACGCCGACCTCGTCCCTGGACTCCACGGAGATGAAATCGACGTCAAAATCGCCCTTGCCGACCTGCTCGGCCTGACGCGCGAGCTTGGTCGGCGGCTTGGTGATCGTGCTCGACAGCAGCAGGAGGATGATCATGTTGCCGAGGATCGCGATAAAGAGAATCACCGTGCTGAATGTTTGCATGTACCCCAGCGACGTTCGAAACGTATTGTAGCTCTCCGCGTTGGTCTTAAAGCGCGCATTGTTGAGTTCGTTGATGTAGGTGCTCAGGTAGCCGTAGAGCCGGTTTGCGTCCTCATAGTTCGAGCGGTAGCGCTCCACATCGCGCCCGCGCTTGGCGGCGACGGCGGCGCTGGTGAGCTGGAGGTATTGATCCGAGATGTTTCGGATGTTCTTCTCCGTAATCTTGAGCGGGTTGTCCGTTGCGCGGTTGTTGAGGTTGCTGATCTGCTCGCTGTAGGACTGCTCGCTGACGTAGTAGTCGTTGAGCGCGGAGGTGCTCTTGGTGTTGAGATAGCGAAACATGTTGTCCTGCACTCCGTCCAAGGTGTCCAGCAGCTGATTGAGGCTGATGTTGCTCGCGTAGACTTTGTCGATGGTGCTCACGACGCTGTTGATGCTGACCTGCATGTAGATGTTGACAAAGCCGACCATCAGCATGGTAAACGCGAACACGAGCACGAGCTTGGTTCGAAGCGGCAGATTGACGAATTTTCGTTGCAGTCCGGGCAGCAGCTTCATGGAGTTTCCTCCGCAGCGGTAATATGCTGCCGATAATTGGCGACGTTTCCGGCGGTCACGACGCTGAGATCCACCTGTGTAAAGTCGCTTGTGCGGCTGAACTGCAGGTATTCCATCAGCGCGTCCACGCTGGCGGCGCCAACGCGGTTTGCGTCCACGGCGACCGTCGCCTGAATGATTCGCTTCTCCACGGCGGTCAGAATTTCATCCGAATCATAATAGCCAAGAATCTGAATTTCGCCGACCTTGTTGTGATCGACCACCGCCTGATAGGCGCAGATCGTGTTGGTCGCGTTCAGGCAAATCAGCACGTCCGGCGCGGTTTTCCCGTCGGAGGGGGAGGAGACGACCAGCTCTCGAATGGCTTCCTCCGCCGAAAAGACGTTGCTGTTGTCAATGGAAAGCACGTCGAGCTCGACATTGGTTCCTTCCAGACTCTCCACCATGCTGGAATAGATGATGTTTTGCGTGTTTTCCGAAAGGTCGCCGCCAAAGAGCACAACCGCGTGGCACTGGTTGGGCGACTGTGCCATGGCGACATACACCTGCTGGCCGTAGAGCTGACCGATATCGTAGCTGTTGAAGCCGACGAAGCCTTGCCGCCCGCTGTCCGGCGCGTCCGACATCACGGTGATCACGGGGATGCCCTTGTGGATGGCGGTTGCGATCAGGCGCTTGACTTCGCTGGAACCGTCCGGCTGAATCAGGATGCCGTCCACCTTGGCGTCAATGGCCATTTCGAGCTGCATGGCAAGCGGAAACTGCTCGGTAAACGTGCTGCCGATCCATTCGACATAGGCGTCCATCTCGGCGCCTTCCTTGCTGGCGGCCAGCCACACGTTCTTCCAGAAGGGGTCGGACTGGGACTCCGTGACCATTGCAATATGATAGGTATAAAACTGGTTGCCGCCGACGTCGAGCTTCACGGTGCTGTGAATGAGCGCCCGATAGACAAACACGCTCGCGATGGTGACCAGCACCATGACGACGACCGCGATGACGGACAGATTCGTCATATAGATATTGGTTTTCTTTCGGCTGGCTGTGTCTTTTGGCGTCATAGGCAGTTAATCCTGTTTACCGGGTTGTTCTTAGCGCACGGGGAACCCGGCGAAAATGAATTTCTTCAATGAATTCCTTAAGAATTGGAATAGAGTTTTATCGCTGGAGTATCAAAAAGTTGTATTAAACTATCATACCATACTGAAAAGCGTTTTTCCACTCGACGAAACTTGCGAACTCGAATCATGAAAATTCGCAACACTCGCCGAATTCTCAATATTATATAGTTCTTCACGAAATTCGACCATACAACGGCTTTCTTGCGCAGGAAAAGTATGGTATCCTCAGAAGGAAATCCGGAGACAAGGTGGATACACAATGCGAAAAGCAGATCGGGAGTTTACCAGCATAAATGAGATTGCGGACGTACTGCGCCGCTGCGATACGATTCGAATTGGTATCTCGGACGAGGCCGCGCCCTATATCGTGCCCGTTTCGTTTGGTTACGAGCAGACGGAAGGCTCCATCGCGGTGTATTTTCACGGCGCGCTGGAAGGACGAAAGGCCGAACTGCTCAAGAAGCACCCGCTGGTCTGCGTGGAGGCGGACATCTGCCACGGGTTTGTCGAAAACGGACATGGCGGTCTGACCTGCGACTTCGAAAGCATCATCGGCTACGGCTCCGCCGAACTCCTTTCCGGTGAGGCGAAGGAGCATGGGCTTCGGCTGCTGCTGGAGCACTGCGGAACGCCCAACTATCAATGTACGCCGGAGGTGACGGCGGTGACCGCCGTTTACCGGATTCTGCTGGACTCGGTTTGCGGCAAGCGCCGCTTTACGAACCACGACTAAATTTGCCCATCACGTACCGGAAGGAATGCACCGGGCGGTCCTCATACTCAGGGATCACAGAAAGGCGGTAAATTCGTGTTGAGTTCTCTGCCAAGAGCGGCAATTATCATTCTCTACCTGCTGGCGGCGTTGCTGCCCGCGCTGTTTTTAATGCGCTATATCTACCGCAAGGACACGATTGAGAAGGAGCCGCCGGGACTGCTCACGGGGCTCGCGTTTCTCGGCGTTGCCGCGGCGCTGGTTGCGGTTGTGCTCGAGACGCTGGGACAGGGAATTCTGCAGGCGTTCTTATCCGAGGATGATCCGGCGTATTCCATCATTTTTGCGTTTCTGGTGGTCGCCGTGGTCGAGGAGGGAGCTAAGTTCCTTTTCTTGCGCTGGCGTACCTGGAAGGAACCGAACTTCAACTATCGCTTCGACGGCATTGTCTACGCCGTGTTTCTCTCGCTGGGGTTTGCGGCGTTTGAGAACATCAGCTATGTCATGGGTTACGGGCTGACGGCGGCGCTCCTACGCGCATTGCTGGCGATACCCGCGCACATGGGCTTCGCGGTCTACATGGGCTACTTTTACGCGCGGGCAAAGCTCTGCCAGGATGTGGGCAACATCGGCGGCCGGCGACGCAATCTGTGGGCCGCGTTTCTAATTGCCGTTGTGCTGCATGGGTTCTACGACGCCTGCGCGATGCTGGGCAGCGTGCTCTCCACGCTGCTGTTTGCGGCGTTCGTGATTGCGATGTACATCGTCGTGATTCGGCTGATCAAGAAGGAATCGAAGACGGACGAACCGGTATAACGGGTTTTATAAAACAGGGATATGGCAGTGCCATATCCCTGTTTTTATGTTCGCTTTCCGGCTGGATAGAATACCGAGTGCTACGATTTATACGCGATGGCATCCACCTGAAACCGAATGCCCTCGCGGATAAACTTCGTTTCGTAAGCCTTTCGCGCGGGATAGGCGTTCGGAAAACGTTGTTTAATCACGTCCGCCAGAAACATC
>JAYFPQ010000053.1:0-55342 GCA_034927595.1 Christensenella sp. | reverse complement strand
GTGTGCCGTCCCGAAGACGCGTCTGCTGCACAATGATATCGATTGCCGAGGCAATCTGCTGGCGAATCGCGGAAATCGGCAGGCTCATGCCCGCCATGAGCACCATGGTCTCCAAGCGCGCGAGCATGTCCCGCGTGGAGTTTGCGTGGCCGGTCGTCATGGAACCGTCGTGGCCCGTGTTCATCGCCTGGAGCATGTCGAGCGCTTCCCCGCCGCGCACCTCGCCAACGACGATTCGATCCGGGCGCATACGCAGCGCGTTTCGACCCAAATCGCGAATCGCAATCTGCCCTTTTCCCTCAAGGTTTGCGGGGCGCGCTTCCAGCGTGAGCACGTGCTTTTGCTGGAGCTGAATTTCCGCCGCGTCCTCAATGGTCACAATGCGCTCGTCGTGCGGAATGTAGGCGGAGAGCACGTTGAGCAGCGTGGTTTTTCCGCTGCCCGTTCCGCCGGAGACGACGACGTTCAGCCGTCCCTTGACGCAGGCTTCCAGAAAGGACGCCATCTTAAACGTCAAGCTGCCGTAGCTGATCAGGTTCTCCACGGTCAAGGGGTTTTTCGAAAACTTTCGGATCGTGAGCAACGGCCCTTTCAGCGAGAGCGGCGGAATGACCGCGTTGACACGCGAGCCGTCCGACAAACGCGCATCGACCATTGGGGTTGCCTCGTCGATGTGCCGCCCCAGCGGGGACACGATCCGGTCGATGACGTTGAGCAGCTGGTCGTTGTCGTAAAACGTTACGTCGCTAAGCAGGAGCTTGCCCTTGCGTTCGATGAACACCTGCTTGGCGCCGTTGACCATGATTTCGCTGATGGAATCGTCTGCAAGCAGTTTTTCCAGTGGGCCTAGACCGCGAATGGAGTCGAAAATCTCTACCGCAATCCGGTTCCGCTCCGGGCGCGCCATGCTGGCGGCATGCTCCTCCAGCGTGGATTCAATGATGGCGCGTGTTTCCGTTTCGTCCGCTGTGCTGTTGTGCTTTTCCTCGCGTTTGTTGAGCGTTTCAACGACCTGCAGGTGCACGCGATCGCGCAGTTGGGCGGATTCATCCGCCTCCGCCTGCTGGGTGATTGTAGCGGTTGTGGAAGGCGCTTTTTTATCCAGCCGTTCCATCAGTCCCATAGTTATGTCCTCCGAATCATGCTGCGCGCAAAGGCGACAATCGCCTTCGTGGCTTTCGAGGTGGGCGCACAGCTCAGCATTGGAACGCCGCGGTTCAACGCCATCATGGCGGACTTTGGATCGTTTGGAATCACGAGCACGGGTTCCATCTCCAGCAGGTTTGTAACGTCCTTGACCTTAATGGTGGAAATCCCTTCTTTGTTGACGACCACCTTGATCTTGTCTTGGAGGTTCAGCGCCTCCAGCAGCTTCATACTCCGCTTGGAATCGTTCAGGGTGGCGATGTCCTCATTGACGACGACAAAGATCGTGTCCGCCGTCTCCAGCGCGGAAATCGCACAGTCGTTCAGGTTGGAACCCATGTCGAGCAGAATATAGTCAAATTCCGTTCGCAGGGAGGAAAGAATGGTTTCAATGTGCTCGGGGTGAATCAGCTCGGCATACTCCGGCGAGCTGCACGAGAGCATGACCATAACGCCGCTTGGGTGCCGAATCAGGTAGCTCTTGATCGTGGAGAGCTCCAGCGTGCGCTCCTCGACCATGTCCGCGATGGTGTCACCCTTTGCAATATCCAGAAAAATGCCAACGTTGCCGAACTGCAAATTCAGGTCGATCAGCGCAACCTTTTTATTGGTGGCGCTCAGCGCACAGGCGAGGTTGACTGCAAAGGTCGTCTTGCCGACACCGCCCTTGGGCGAATACACCGCGAGAATCTTAGAATCGTAGCTCGCGATCTTCTGCGTGCTGCTGCGGCGGTGGATGTCCCGGTTGGCGGCGGTTAAAATGAGGTTTCGAATGGCGCTTTCCCCGCTGCCAATGTCGATTACGCGGGCAATGCCGCTTTCCATCGAGCGGCTGATCTGCTCCGGACTCACGGAGGGCGCCAGTAGCAGAATCGTTACGTCGCTGCGAATGGTGTAGATTCGCTCGGCAAAGTCGAACTCCGCGTTGGGCACGCCGCGCGTGCCAATCAGCAGAACGTCCGCGGGCTGCGTACTCGCCTTCTTGAGCCCGTCCGCATCCGGCCGGAACGTGCTCACGATACGGAGGGATTCGTCCTGCAGCAGTCCGGAGATGTGTTTTCGGTCGTCCCCGGAGAACGCAGCCAGCATAATTCTTACGCCACTCATTCCTACCCCCTCAATCCGCTTTGTCCAGCAAGGAATCGCTGACAATCGGCTGCTGCGTAATCGTTTCGTGGTCGCCGTTTGCGCGAATAACCATCATCACGACACCGCTACGCGCGCTCTGAATCAATCGCATCGCCTGATCCGGGGTAACCAGAACCGTTACGCTGGAGTATCCAGCTCCGCCGCCTTCACCCGCCGCCGGGTCTTTGGCGAGAGATGTTCCCACCGCAACAATGCTGACGTTCTGCGCGGCCAGCACGGTTGTTGCCTGCTGCACCGCAGATGTTTGCTCCATCGTCGCCGCAATCGCCTGCTGCTCCGGAGTCAGGTAACTGGTCGTCAGGTAGGCATAGATGTCCACGTAGTCCCCGCGCTGCAAAAAGCCCGCGATGCCGGAAATTTCGTCGACGGCAATCGTCATGGCGCGCATTCCCTTTGGTACCACGTAAGAAAGTCCGCTCTCCACCTGGCCGGGTTGCTTGAGTTTCGCGGGAATCACTTCTTCGCCAGACAGAATTGCGCCCTCGGTCACAAACCCCACCGCGTCGGTGATGGTACGCGCCGCCAGTGGATGCGAAGAGCCCTGCGCCACCTGCTTGGTGGTCAGCATTTCGGGTGCAATCGACGTATAGGCAGGGATATCCTGCGCCGCCACAACGACGGTTTCGTAGACGATTTCCACCTGCTTCTGCTGCTCCAGCTTGCCCAGATACAGATAGAGCATGACGCCCGCGCAGATGGCGGCGACCAGTGAAAAGAGGATGACTTTCTTCATAGAACTCCTCCTGTAAAATCAATCGAACACTCGCACTGCAGCGAGTCGCTACTTGCTCAGCACCAGGCTGTATACGCCAAAGCTGCTTGCGGTGCCGGTCAGGTCGCCGTCCACGGCGCCCACGTTGACCATGTTCACGTAGCTGCCAATGACGCAGCCCAGATCCTCATAGGTCGTATAATCCTCCAGCACGAATGCCGCAAACCCGACCACACGCACGTATTTGTAGGAGCTGTCGGTATACTCGATGACCGGAACCTTCATCACGCGCGGGCAGTCGTCCGCATAGCGGTCGGCCTTGCAGCCGCCATAGGAGGCGTAGTGCGTACAGGCGTTGTAGCGCTGCACAATGCCCGAGTAGGTCGGCCCCGTCATGTTGCCCGATTCCACAGGCAGCACGGTTCCGAGCTCCAGCTTTGCCTGGTATCCATATGCCAGCCAGCTGGTATAGTCGTTCGCGCCGCCGCCCTTGACGCCGTCGAGGTCGATCGCGCCAAACGAGCCATTTTCCACGTCATCCGTATTCGAACCATATTTCAAAATCGCATGCTGCGACGTGCCGTCGGCAATGATCGCATCCAGCGTGCTCTTCTGAATCGAGAGCGGAACCAGGTCGGACAGCGCCGCGCACGGAACCACCTTCGACTCCGCCTGCCTACGGAACGTGATCTCATTGATTCCAAAGATGCGCGCGAAGGCCGTTTCCGACATGGCGGGCTGCGAAACCAGAATGGAGTGATACGCGCCGCCGCTCAGATCGCCCAGGGTAATCGTTGCTTGAGATGCATCTTCTACGCCATTCTTGGTAAGATAATCGCGCGCAACGGCCTTCACCTGTTCAATGCCGGCTGTGTCGCCGCTCTTGACGGGCAGTTTCATGCCCGCGGCCAGCACGGCTGCGTCCGTGGCGGTCTGCGTTTGCGCCGTCTTGACGTAAGCTGCACCCATGTCCGCGGCGGTGGCGGACATTCCAATCAGCGCGGTGATCGCAAACGCAACAATCAGCAGGGATTCTCCATGCTCCTTGCGCCAAAACGAACGAAACAACGGAATCAACCGTTTTCTCATGTTCCACCACACTCCTGTTTATTGACCATTTCTGTTCAATTCTTTTATTCTCTATTCCATCGGTCCGTTAACTCATCTTCATCGTGCATTGTGATCGAAGATGAAACATGCCGTCCTCCGCGAGAAACGCGGTAAGCGGCGTCAGCGTCGGCAGATCGTAGGTCGAAACGACCGTGATATCGCCTTCGCGAAAATCGGATGCATTTGAGTAACTGACCGTCACATTCACACTATTGGTCATATAGTCCGGTTTCATTTCGTTGATGCGCTCAATCACATCACTCGTGTTTGCCGTGACGCTCGTGGCCACAATGCCCGCGCGCACGCCTTCGCGTGTAATGTTGTCCAGCACGAGTCGCGTGGACGAGAGCCAGGCCATTTCGAGCATTCCGCAGATGAGCAGTAGGAGAAGAGGGAGCGTCAGCGCAAGCTCGACCACGGACTGGCCACTCTCCAGTCGTGCTCTGTGTCGTCTGTTTCGCATATTCGCTCCCTCCTGCCCGCCGTTTTGTTTCGGGGATGTCTTGCATTTTTTCTTCCGGCGTCCGCGCGGCTAGTCTTACACAACCGCGTCGGCCGACGGTTCGTTCTGTTTCGTCAGGATGCGGAACCCAGGCTCAGCTTGTCGCTGACGCCGGAGAACAGGCCGTTTGCCTTGGTGCCGAGCGCGGTGAGGCCAATGATCACAACAACCGCAACCAGCGCGATGATCAGACCGTATTCCACCATGCCCTGGCCTTCTTCGTTCATCCAAAAGTGTTTCATTCGTTCTTCCCGTCTCTCTTGTTCCGTTAGGAAGCGGAACCCAGCGTCAGCTTATCGCTGATGCCGGAGAACAGGCTGTTTGCCTTACCGCCGAGGGCGGTGAGGCCAACGATGACGACGACTGCGACCAGCGCGATGATCAGACCATATTCCACCATGCCCTGACCTTCTTCATTCATCCAAAAGCGTTTCATAGTTTTCTTCCCCCTCTTTGTCGTTCGTCAGGATGCCGAGCCCAGAGTCAGCTTGTCGCTGATGCCGGAGAACAGGCTGTTTGCCTTGCCGCCGAGGGCGGTGCGGCCAACGATGACGACAACTGCGACCAGCGCGATGATCAGGCCGTACTCGACCATGCCTTGTCCGCTTTCGCTCTTCCAGAACTGTTTCATGATACTTTCCTCCATTTGTTTTTTTGGTTGGGCGGTGCCCTGGTTCAGGACGCGTTCCGTCCCGCGGGAAACTGTTGTTGTCTTGTATCTCAATCGGGCATGGGTTTCATACCCGAACAACGGCTTGTTTGTTGACCCTTCCGGTTAGAGCACCGATACGGCGACGAGCGCCACGGTGAGGAACGGCCCCATGGGAATCGTCTGCTTCAGCCGCTCCGAAAAGCGAAGGTTGCTCGAAACCAGCACGTATCCGAGAACGAGCACGCCCATGCCGACTATCGCATACAGGCTGCCGGTCAACCCGAGCGCGAATCCCATCGCTGCGGCGAGCTTCACGTCCCCGGCACCGATGCTCCGCCCGAAGACGGAAGGCAGAAAGAAGAGAACGAAGCACGCGGCGAGCCCCAGCAGAGAAGAACCAATCTGAAACGGAATTTGCCCCGTCAGCCCGAAGGCCGCCGCCAGAACCAAGATCGCCAGCACCAGCTCGTTTGGAATAATCCGGTTCCGCGCGTCGATGTAGAAGGCGCTGGCCGCCACGAACAGCAAAAGGACTAAGTAAGCGCCGCGCAGCGTGAACCCCGCCCGCCAACCGATGACGCCGCCAACCACCGCCAGAGCGGAAAGGAGAATCCAGAAATGCCGCCGCGGCATTTGACCATCAATCCCGCGCTGGTGAAGAAGCAACCCAGTTAAAAATTGAACCGGAAGCGCCAGCAGCGCGCATATTGCGACGCCCGCCGAAACGGTTAACCAAAGTGGATTCATGCCAGCACCTCCTTCTAAATAATCTGATGAAAGAATCTGTGTTTGAAAACAAAAAACGGTTCAGGTTTTCAAGTGCCCGAACCGTTCGTTTCATTGAGGTTGCTAATAAGACCCTTGTTTCAGGTCCGAAGCGTCCAATGAACGTTCTTCATTCGGCAACTGGCTGCCATGGGCGATGTTCGCCTTTAGGCCCTCTAGCTTTGCGACGTCCGCTTTCACGGGTTGTGCTATTAACGTGGAAGAATCGTTTTCTATCCTATTTACAAGGTGCTTGGGTACTTGTTCCTATATGTGTTCCGCTGAAATCGATTGCATGTATATACATTCTGCAAGTCTGCAAATGATCCGTAATATGCAGAACGCGCTCTTGTATACACCATTGAAACGTCTTCGGACCAGTTGCTTTGCCGCGAACGGCGGAATGCTTCGCAATGATTTCTCGTTGAATCCCCGTTGCCTTTTTTTAGTTGAAAACAAAAAGACAGTCTGGATTTTTACTGCCAAACTGCCATAATTTTGTGTTCCGCGTATCGTCTATTAAGCGGGAAAGCACTCATTTGGCAGCTGGCTGCCATTGACGTTGTTCGTCCTTAGGCCCTCTAGCTTTGCGTCGCCCGCTTTCGCGGGGTTTGCCGTTTACTGGGAGTTCACTTTCACTTGTAACTTAAACTATCACATGCAGCGAGTATTGTCAAGCGATTTCATGTAATAATATGCAAAACTGTATTGTATGGTAAATCTGCAACCAAAGGTTGCACTTGGCAAAACGCAATTGAAAACGGACGCCTCTTACGCACGCGCCCGCTCTCCTGCTTCGGTTGTTGGTTCGCTCAGACCGCGATTCGATAACAGAAAAATCCGGCTTTCGCCGGATTGGCTTTCGCCGGATTCTTTCAGATCGTATTTATTTTTACTTCAGAGGTTCCATCTGACAGCCCTCTTTCGGAGGGCTTTGCTCTGCCAATTTCAGAGTTGATCCCTCTGGGCGGGCGCTGACGAGCGCCACCAGCACAATGCTCAGCACGATTGCCGCGCAGCCAACGAGCTTCCACGCGCCAACCGATTCCTTCAATAGAACAATGCCAAGTATCGTACTCGTCACCGGTTCCAGCGTGCTCAAGAGTGCCGCAGCGGTGGAGCCGGTGTAGCGCACGCCGAGCTGAAACAGCCGCACCGCGAGCACGCTCTGCAACGGCACCATGACCAGCATGAGCGAGAAGCTCTTGACCGTTGTGCCGGAGAGATCCAGCGAATGCGTGGACACACCGAGCACCGTGCCCGCAATGACGCAGCCGAATGAGCCCCAGAACGCGAACGTCCAGACGGGCAGGTCCTTGAGCGCCGTTCGATCCAGAAACAGAATGTAGAACGCATAGCTGCAACCCGAGCCAACCGCGAGCACGATTCCCGCGAGCTGACCGCTTGCGTTTCGCCCGGTCATCAGCACGACGGCGACCATGCTCAGCGCAAGTGCCGCAAGCTTGAGCGCGTTGACCCGCTCGCGAAACAGCAGCACGCAAACGAGCATCACCACGGAGGGATACACAAAGTGCAGCGAGGTCGCCATGCCCGCGGGCAGATACGCGTAACTCGAATTCAGCAGAATCGCCGTCAGCCCCTGCCCGGCGACAAACGCGAGCAGCGCGTCCCGCAAGAGCCGTCCTTTGAGCAGGATCGGCTGTTTGTTGACCGCCGCCAGAATCGCCGTCAGTAACATTGTAATCAGCGAGCGGACGACGACGTGCGTGGTGGTGTTGATGCCGTTTGCGGCAATCGTCTTAAAGAAGATTGGCGAGGTTCCGAAGATCGCCGCGGAAAGTACCGCGTAGAGAATGCCCTTGCGCTTTTGCTGCGCCGAATCGGTCATGCGTTCACCACGTTCACGGGAGCCCCCGCCTGCCAACGTGCGAGGTTGTCCACCGCCGTATCGAGCAGGCGCTTGCGGCTCTCCTTGGGCGCCCAGCTGATGTGCGGGGTGATCAGGCAATTCTTCGCGGAAAGCAGCGGATTCTCCGGCGAAATCGGCTCCTCGGAGACAACGTCCAGCCCCGCGGCGTAGACCTTTCCGCTGTTGAGCGCATCCGCAAGGTCCTGCTCAACGATGAGTGGGCCGCGGCTGTTGTTGAGCAGAATCACGCCGTCCTTCATCTTCGCGATGGTGCCTGCATTTATAATTCCCTTCGTCTCCGGAAAGAGCGGGCAGTGCAGGCTGATGACGTCCGACTCGCGAAAGAGCATATCGAGGTCGACGTAGCTGCCAATGGTGCGCCCCGCGTCGTTCTGCTGCGTGTCGTACGCGAGCACGCGCATACCGAGCGCTTTGGCAATTTCGCCCGTGCGCTGGCCGATTCGGCCAAAGCCGAGGACGCCCATTGTCTTGCCTTCCAGCTCGATGAGCGGATAGTCCCAGAAACAGAAGTCGATGTTCCGGCTCCAGCGGCCTTCATGCACCGCGTCGCTGTGATGCGCAACGTGATGGCAAATCTCCAGCAGCATTGCGATGGCAAACTGCCCGACCGCCGCCGTGCCGTAGGTCGGAATGTTGCATACGGGAATTCCGCGCTCTTTCGCGGCGACAATGTCCACCACGTTGTACCCCGTCGCGAGCACGCCGATGTACCGTAGCCCCGGGCAGGCCGCGAGCGTTTCGCGCGTGATGGGCGTTTTGTTCGTAAAGATCGCCTCCGCATCGCCAATGCGGGAGACGATCTCGTCCGCGGGCGTGCGGTCGTAGACCGTCGCTTCGCCGAGCGGAGAAAGCCCTTCCCAACTCAAGTCGCCGGGATTCAGAGCATAGCCGTCGAGCACTACAATTTTCATGAAAACTCAATTCTCCTTTGGTATTCCGAAACAGTGGGAACGCGATTGTCACACTGGGTTTGGCAGGGTGGAAATTCACCCCGCCTTTGAGGTTCGAAAAAAGATGGAATGCGATTATTATAGCCGGATTTGGCAAAAATGACCATCGTTCCGCGATTCGCCTTGTAAATATTTAGAAAGTTGATATCAAAAAGAACCACCAGCGTAGGAATCATCTTGTAAATCTTTCGAAAGTTGATATGATGAGAAAAAACATCGGTTGACTGCCCGACAGCGGTGTTTCACATCAGAACAAGCGGAGGAACGATACATGCCATATAACTACGATGCGCGGCTTGGTAAGCTCCAGTCCTACTTGCGTGAGCAGCGCCTGGACGCCTTTCTCGTCTCCACGCAGGATTCCATCTACTATCTCTGCGGCGCGTCGTACAAGCCGATTGAGCGGCCGTTCTTCCTGATTGTCCGCCCGACAGGTGCATACGACCTCGTCGTGCCCCGGCTGGAATATGAGCACATGCAAAAGGTGCAGAAGTTTGGCCAGATTCGAAGCTACTTTGAGTACCCGTCCGTCGAGGGACAGAACTGGTTTGATCTGCTCGACGAACTGCTGGGAAAGCGCGCGCGCGTCGCCATTGAACCGGAGTGCTCCGTCGACATGCGCGAGCGCCTGACCGCAAAAGAAATTGTGGTTTCCGACGCGATTCTGCAACTGCGCATGCTTAAGGACGCGGACGAGCTCGAAGCCATTCGCGCCGCCGCCCGTTGGACCGACCTCGGCATGAAGGCGCTGCACGGCGGCATCTACCGCGGTTGTTCGGTGGTCGAGAGCGTTATGCCCGCGCGAAACCTCCAAACGGGCGTCATGAAGAGCGGAGTCTACGACTACCTGAATTGCAGCTTTCTCACCGCCGCGTGGCCCGCGCCCAAGAGCGCGCAGCCGCACAGCGTTCCGGATTTTCACGTGCGGATGGGCTCCGGCCCGATCGTGCTGATGAGCTACAACCGCGTGAACGGTTACGCCGCCGAGTGCGAGCGAACCGTCTTTCTTGGCGAACCTTCCGCGCGCGAACGGGAGCTGTTTGCGCTCGTAATGGAGGCGCGTTCTCTCGCGCTCTCGATGGTGCGCCCCGGCACCTCCTGCTCGAGCATCGACGAAGCCACGCAGGAACTCTTCCGCGCGCGCGGATATGGCGAGCACATTCTGCACCGTACCGGCCACGGAATCGGCCTTGGCAACCACGAGCAGCCCTGGATTTCGCGTGGCGGCGGGGACGTATTGCAGGAGAACATGGTCATCAGCATCGAACCCGCGCTCTATTTTGATGACATCGGCGGATTTAGGCATTCGGACACCGTACTGGTCACGAACGACGGTTTCGAGCTTTTAACCCACTACCCCGACGATCTGGAGCATTTGATCGTGAAGAGACAAAACTGGATCGCCGCGATCAAAGGCGCTCTGATCCGCAAGGCGATCCACTTTTAGCAACGATTGAAACCGTAATTTCGGACTGCATGCAGGCACGCTAGTTTACTTCAGGCGTGCCTCTATTTTGTGCGGTTCCTTGACCAGAATGGCCACCGTGAGATTGATGAACGAGAGCGCCGCAACCGTGTAGAAGATGTATTGCGAGCCAAACGTGATCCAGGCAACGCCGCCCGTAATGCCGACGAGGATCGACACAACGTGATCCATCGTCATCGCCAGCGAGAGCGTGGGCGTGACCTCGGCATCGCTCAGCGCAATCGACTTGAGGTACACCGTTCGAATGATGCCCATCTGGGACGACAGCCGATCGATGACGAACAACGCGCAGGTCAGCAGCACCGGCAGCCCGACCTTGGCCAGCAGACCCGTATTAAAACACTGCGTGAGCACGCCATAGCAGAGGTAGACGAAGATGAATGACAGCGCGTCCACATACAAGAGCTTTTTGACCCCGAAGCGGTCAATCCACTTGCCGATCTGCGGCATCAGAAACATGCCGCACGTCGAGGCGATGATGCCGAGCAGCACGATGGTATCGACCCGCTGGCCGAGCGTCTCGATTAAGACCCACGGCCCGAAGACGATCATCACCTGCTTCTGCACACCGAACACGACCGCCAGCATGTAGTAAAACTTATACTCTTTTCGAAAGATGAACTTCGGTTTCTCGCGCTTGGTGCGCATCTGCCCGACGTCCCGCTTGAGCTTGACGAGCAGCAGCAACGCGACAATATAGAACGCGGCGGCGACGATGAACGTCCATTTGATGTTGCTCTGAAAGCTGAATACGCCAAACCGGAACAGAAAGAACACCAATAGTCCCGCAATCGTTAAAAACGCAAACCGGATGCCAGCAACCTGCCCCATGCGCTTACCCAGTTGATCCTTTTCGGAGAGCGACATGGCGATGCTGTCGTTGAGCGGCATATACAGATGCATACCCAGCGAGTAGATGAACAGAAAGAACAGCATGACCCCAAACGACGGTGTTACGAGCCCGAGCACAATCAGCCCGAACGCGGCGGCGGCCTGCGCGATCATGGCAATCGTAATGTCGCCAAGAAACGCAATTGCGCTGATCAGGAAAAAGACGATGACGCCGGGCAGCTCGCGCGGAAACTCAATCAACCCGCGCTGAAACCCGTCTGTGTTGTATACATCCTTAAAGTAGTTCGAAAACAGTCCATCGCTGAACCCAATCGCGAGATTCACGGTTGCGATGACCACAAAGAACAGGATAAGGTCTTTCTTTTGCTTTTCCGACATGTATGTTCCTTTTTTCTGGGCGCCTGCCGCGGTTTGGTATTCGTAATCTTACCATAGCTTCCCGCAAGCCTGCAAAGGAAATCTCTTTATTTTGTACCGAACAAAAAAGCAGATGCGGCATTATCCCGCATCTGCTTTTTGATTTGCTCGAATTCCCTTATGCAGCCGGTTCAAACTGGCTGTTGTACAGCTCGGCGTAGAATCCCTTCTGCGCCAGCAGGTCGGCGTGCGTTCCGCTCTCGACGATGTCGCCGTCCTTCATCACGAGAATCAGGTCGGCGTTTTTAATCGTGGACAGCCGGTGCGCAATCACAAACGATGTGCGCCCCTGCGTGAGCCGGTCCATCGCGCGCTGGACAATCCGCTCCGTGCGGGTATCGACCGAGCTGGTCGCCTCGTCGAGAATCAGCAGCGGCGCGTTCTGAATCATGGCGCGCGCAATCGTAATGAG
Organism: Christensenella sp.; assembly: GCA_034927595.1. GTDB lineage: Bacteria > Bacillota > Clostridia > Christensenellales > CAG-138 > UBA7703. Next base: position 43,298 of record JAYFPQ010000053.1, on the reverse strand, counting down.
CTGTTTCTGTCCCTCGGAGAGACCAACGTTGTCGTCCAGCACCGTATCGTAGCCCTTTGGCAGCGTCTTGATGAAGTGATGCAGCCCGACCGTCTTGCAGACGGCGACAACCTGCTCGTTCGTTACGCCTTCCTTGCTGTAGACGATGTTCTCGCGAATCGTTCCGTCGAAGATCCAGGTGTCCTGAAGCACCATTCCGAATTGCTCGTGGACATTGTCGCGCGGCACACGGTTGATCGGCACGCCGTCGAGCCGGATCTCGCCACCGTCGAGCTCGTAGAAGCGCATCAGCAGGTTAACCATGGTCGTTTTGCCCGCGCCGGTCGGGCCGACAATCGCGACCTTCTGCCCCGGGCAGACCTTCGCGGAGAAATCGTGGATGACCGTCTTCTCCGGACTGTAGCCGAACTTTACGTGAGAGAACTCGACCTCACCGCGGATATTCTGCAGCCGCTGCGTCTTGTTGCTCTCTTTGGTCAGCTCGTCCTCCTCAAAGAAGGCAAATACGCGCTCGCCCGCCGCGGCGGTGCGCTGGAGGTTGTTAAACGCCTGCGCAATCTGGGACAGCGGCTGCGTAAACAGACGAACGTACATCATGAACGCGACAATCACGCCAAACGTAATGACGCCCTTAACCGCCAGCACCGCGCCGACGACGCAGACCGCGACGTAGCCGAGGTTCCCAACGAAGCTCATCAGCGGCATGGTCAGACCGGCAAGAAACTGGGACTTCCAGGCGCTGTTGTAGAGCTTGCCGTTGATCCCTTCAAAGGTCTCCTTTGCGGCTTTACCGCCGTTGTAGACCTTGACCACGTTGTGGCCGGTGTAGACTTCCTCCACGTGCCCGTTGATCGCGCCGAGGTCATTCTGCTGCGCCGAGAAGAATTTCTGGGACTTGGACATGATCACGATCATCAGCACAAACCCAAACAGGCTGCAACCGACGGCGGTCAGCGCCAGAATCCAGTTGTTGACAAACATCATCACCAGCGAGCCGACCAGCATGGTCACGGAGCTGATGAGCGTGCCCAGGCTCTGGTTCAGCGACTGGCCGATGGTGTCCACGTCGTTGGTCACGCGGCTGAGCACGTCCCCCTGGCTGACGCGGTCGAAGTATTTCAACGGCAGACGGTTGATCTTCTGCGAAATCTCCGTGCGCATCTTGCGTGAGATCTTCTGCGTCGTTCCCGCCATCAGGAAGCTTTGGAAGAAGTTGAGCAGCGTCGATCCCGCGTAGAGAAAGACCAGCGACCATACGATGGCCAGCACCGCCGAAAAGTCAATCGTGCCGACGACTGGCATTTTATTGACCAGCGCGGGCAGGCCCTTGGCGATTTCGTTCGTGAGGTTCTTCAGCTTGTCCGGCCCTATGATCTGCATCACCGTTCCGCCCATTGCCGCGGCAAACGAAACCAGCATCACCGGCAGGTAGTTGCGGCAGTATCGAATCAGCTTGACCATCGTTGCTTTGAAACTCTTTGGTTTTTCCACGAGCCCGCCGCCCATGCCACCGCGCGGGCCGAAGCCCTGCCGCTGGGGCGCATACGATGCTCTGCCTTGCGTATTTTCTTTTTCTTGGCTCATAGTGCCAGTTCCTCCTCGCTCAGCTGCGACATTGCGATTTCGCGATAGACCTCGCAGGTTTTCAGCAGTTCTTTGTGGGTTCCAATTCCGACCACGGAGCCTTCGTCTAGCACGACGATTCGATCCGCATCCAGAATGGTGCCAATGCGCTGGGCAACGATCATGCTCGTGACCCCCGCGGTTTCCTTCTTCAGCATCGTTCGAAGCTGGCGATCGGTCTGGTAATCCAGCGCGGAGAAGCTATCGTCAAAGATATAGATCTCGGGTTTACGGCAGACCGCGCGGGCAATCGAGAGGCGCTGCTTCTGCCCGCCGGAGAGATTCGTGCCCCGCTGCGCCACCTGCGCTTCGTATTGTCCTTCCATGTTCTCCACAAAGTCCGTGCTCTGCGCAATCTTTACGGCGCGTTTCACGTCCTCCAGCGTCGCCGGGGCGCGCCCGTTGTCCCCGTAGCGCACGTTGGACTCCACCGTACCGGCAAAGAGCACCGCCTTTTGCGGAACGAAGCCGATCTTATTATTGAGCGCTTCCTGCGTGTATTCGCGCACGTTGCGCCCGTCCACCAGCACCTCGCCCCCCGTCGCGTCGAAGAAACGCGGAATCAGGTTGATCAGCGAGGTTTTACCGCTGCCCGTCGAGCCGATGAACGCAATTGTTTCACCCTGACCTACGGAGAAGCTGATGTCGTGCAGCGCGTCGTCCGCCGCGCCCGGATAGCGGAAATTCACGTTTCGAAACTCCACCGTACCGGTCATGCCGGGTTTGCCTGCGGTCTGATCGCCCTCGAGAATCGTCGGCTCCGTGTTGAGTACCTCGTTGATACGCGCGGCGGAAACGGAGGCGCGCGGCAGCAGGATGAAGATCATTACCAGCATCATGAACGACATGATGACCTGCATGGCATACGCCGAGAACACGACCATGTTTGAAAACAGCGTGATCTTGTCCATCATGCCCGCCGCGTCGATCAGGTATGCGCCAATCCAGTAGATTGAGAGCGTCAGCCCGCTCATGAGCAGTGTCATCATCGGCATCATGACCGCCATCGCGCGGCTCGTGTACAGCTGCGCGTTCGTGAGTTCCGTGTTGGCAACCTCGAACTTCGCCTGCTGATAATCCTCCGCGTTGTAGGCGCGCACCACGCGAAGCCCCGTGAGATTCTCCATGGTCGCGCGGTTGAGGTTGTCCGTCAGCGTCTGCATCTTCTTGAACTTCGGCAGCGCGAGCGACATCAGAATCGCGATCATCGCAATCATGATCAGCAGCGTAACCCCGGTTGCTTCCGTCCATTCCAACCCTTTTCCGGCGATCTTCGTAATCGCCCAAACCGCCATGATCGGCGCTTTGACGATCATCTGCAAGCCCATCGTAATGAACAGCTGTATCTGCGTAATGTCGTTGGTCGAGCGCGTAATCAGGCTCGCGGTTGAAAAGTGGCTGATCTCGTTCATCGAGAATGCATCCACCTTGTCGTATAGGTTGCTACGCAGCCGCCGCGAGAACGACGCGGCAATCCGCGCGGCAAAGAAGCCGACGATGACGGAAGCCGCAACGCTGCCAAGCGCGCAAAGCAGCATATAGCCGCCCGCCGTCCAGATATCGGCCAGCGCGCTGCCCTCCGTCTGCGTCAGCCGAGTAATCTCGGACATGTAGTCCGGCAGCTTTAAGTCCAGCCAGACCTGCGAAACGATGAACAGCAGGCTGATGCCAGCCTGAAGCCATTCTTTGCCGCTCAGTCGTTTGAGTATTTTGAGCATGGTTTCCTTCTCCTCTTTCTTTGATCCGCCGACGTCGGCTGGTTCGCCGTCCGTCAGTTGAAATTATCTAATATTGTTCATTACGAACATTGTTAGCATTTGTGTCAAAAATAATCGCCATTACGGTCGTTCGAGTAGGGGGTTATTTCCCGCAGCCCTCCATGTGCTTTGCCAGAATCGAGGTGATGCGAACGTATTCGCGCGCGTCCTCTTCGCTGAGCACGGAGAGCATCTGCGTAATGTTGTCCAATATCTCCTCGGTATGCTTGTGCGCCTGTTCTTGGCCCAGTTCCGTCAGTTCCACCAGAATCCGCCTGCGATCATCCGGATCGATTCGCCGCGTGACAAGCCCCTTCTTTTCGAGGCTGTTCAGTGCGGCGGCGATGCGAGCGGAGCTGATGTCCATTTCATTGCTGATTTCGCCGGGTAGCACAGGGCCGTCGTGATAGGCGATGTATTGCATTGCAAACGCTTCGCCGCGGAGCGATTCACTGATGTGCTTCTGCGGCCGCGCTTTTTTGAGGGAGTGCAAGTCCTTGAAGAACTCGACCGCCAGCTTGCGATAATCCATCGTCCATCGCCCCTTTTTTTAAGAATATCATTTCTATAACATCGTTGGAATTGTAACAGTGTTAGCTAATTTCGTCAAGCGGCTTTACAGAAATGTTGCATTTGCTTGTTTGCTCCGTTTCTTTTCTATTTTTTATCTGCATATCCAGAAAAGAGCGATATTTCTCGAAGTAAAAAGTAGGGCGCCGAAGGCGCCCTGCTTTGCTCCTCAGAGCTGTTAAATTAGCGCGCTTTCTTCGATGCGCGTCCAGCCGCCGTCGCCAATGTAGCCTTCCGGCAGCGCGGCGGGTAAAGCAAACGTGCTCTCCATCGCGTGCAGTTTACCGCTCTCGGCGCTCTGCATGATGCCGTGCATTGTCTCAAACACGTGGAACGCCATCTCCTTGCTCGCGCGGTGATTCCGCCCGGCGCGGATCGACCATGCCATCTCCGCCGCGCCGAGTCCGCGCGAGTTCTGCTCGAACCCGTGGGTAAACGGAAACGCGATCGGCTGCGCGTTCGTCTTTTGCAGATACACCGGCGCGCCAAACTGGTTCGGGTCACCCATCAGCAGGATGCCGTCCGTACCGTAGATTTCGAGGCTCGTACGCTCGTCGAGTATGCTGTCCGAGTTCATGTGCAGCGTACCCAATACGCCGCTGTCGTACTGCATCGCGGCGACGAGCACGTTTGGCACCTCTAGCTCATAGTGCTGTTCAAACATCGGCGCGCCGACGCGCGTGTTCACGCGCTGCTTGCCGCTGATAGCCGTGTACGCCGAGACGCTCTTGAGCGGACCTAGGATCGACGCGAGCGCGGTCAGATAGTATCCGCCCATGTCGAAGCCGATGCCCGCGCCCTTCTTGTACAGGTGCGGCAGGAACTCGCCGTAGATGCCGTAGTTGCGGCTCACGGACGCGCGGCAGGAGACCGGACGGCCGATCAAGCCTTTTTCCACAATGTACTTCGCGGTCTGCACGCTCGCGCCAAGGAACGTGTCCGGCGCGACGCCGAGGCGAAGCCCCTTCTCGTTCGCCAGCGCAACGAGCTCTCTGCCCTCTTCGAGCTCAACTGCGATCATCTTCTCCGAAAAGACGTGCTTTCCGGCCAGCAGCGCACGCTTCGTCACCGGATAGTGCGCCGCGGGCGTCGTGAGGTTGATGACCAACTCAATGCTCGCGTCCGCGAGGATCTCGTCCAGCGTCATCGCGCGGATGCCAAAGCGCTCCGCGCTCTGGCGCATGCGCGCCTCGTCCATGTCCGAGCAGGCGACGAGTTCCAGAATGCGAAACCGCCCGTTCGTCATCGACTCCATATAGATCGTGCTGATCGAGCCGCAGCCCACGATCGCCGTTTTCATTCGCTCCATAAGAATATTCTCCGATCTTGACAATAGCATTTAATTCTGTGCTTGTTTAACGCCCTGCGCGCTGAATTGCGTTTAAGATTGCCGGAAAGAGTTCGCGATCCCGACCAATCGGCATGTTTTCCGTGACCGCAATGAGCAGTTTGTCGCTCGATTTCACCGAGGCGAGCAGCTCGGTCGTGAGCTGTTCCGCCCGCTCCGCGCTCTCCGCGTGCCAGGCGGAAGGCCAGTTGATCCAGATCGCCTTGCCGCCAAACTGCGCAAAGGCGGTTTCCAGCGGCGGGCTAAAGACCGGATCGTAGGCTTCGATGTAGTCCAGGCTTGTCGAGGCGATCTCCTCCATGATGGTTTCGTTGTTGTCGTCCAGATGCGTGCCGATCAACTTGCCTTTTTTATGGAGAATCTCGGCGGCTTCGTTGTAGTTTGGCACATAGTATTGCGCAAAGTTCTTTCTGCCGATGATCGCGGGAATCACGTTTCCGCCGTAGTTCGCAAACTCCAGCGGGCCATCCGCGACGATTGGGTAGATGCTTCGGTTCAATTCGCGAAACGCGTCGTAGAGCTTGAGAATCTCGTCGCGGTTGTCATACCACTCCAGCGAGAACGTCTGCGCGTCCATGCAGTCCGACGAAATCATTGCCTGCAGCGGCTCGAGCGGAATCTGGTCGCGCACCGCGAAATCTTCGCCCAGTGACGAAACGAGCTTTGCCGCGCGGTCGTAGCGCGGAATTGCCACGCGATCCTGAATCAGCCAGAGCAGTGCCTTGTAGTCGTCCTCGGACTTGAAGAGGTGCTCCTTCGTCCAGTTCGTGTAGAGCTCCGGCTGCGGTTTCTGCTCCGTATAGAGCAGGCCGTAGGGCGTTTCGTACTCGGTGCGGATCATCGGTTCTCCGTTTGCCGCGCGGTAGCGGATTTCGCGAACGCTTGCCTGCCGCTGCACCACGTCGTAGGAGCTCGAAATATGCACATACCCAAGCCCGCGCTCCCGCATTTCGCGTTCAAACGTGCTCAACTCCGAAAACAGGGAGTAGGTGGTAAACGGAACATGCCGTTCGCTCTGCCCACGCAGCACCTGCAGAATTCGCTTTCGCGCCGACTGCTCGTAATACATGTTGCGTTCACCTCCGGTTCCTTGGATTTTCTTGCGGGTTCCTGTCGTTTTCGATCAGGGCAACAGGCGCTTCGTTGCAAAGCGCTGCCAGCCGTTGTAATGCCGGAACCCCTCGGCGTACTGCACGCCGCATTGGTTCCCTCGAAACCGTGCGATCATGCGCAGCGTTTCGAGAAAGTCCATATCGTCGTGATCCTTGAGCCACGTGAGCTGGCTCTTGTGGCACGCCGCCGCGGAAAGTTTTACGTCGATGACGTCGCTGATGTCCACATAATCCGTCGGGCAGAAATCCACACCCGCGGCGGTCTCCATGTAGTAGACCGGCACGAAGCGGTCAAACTCCGGCGATTTCGTTTGCAGGTGGTGTACAGTCGCGCAGAACGCGGCGCTGGTGACGAGTTCGCTCGTCTGCTCATGGTCGCGCATGTAGTCCTGTGGATTGTGCGTAATCACAAGGTCCGGCTTTGCCCAGCGAACGATCTCGACCACTTCTTTGAGCAGCTCCATGTTGGACGCTTCGATGGTCAGGTCGTCCGCGCCGATGCAGAAGTGCTGCGCACCGATGATCCCAGCTCCCGCGCGCGCCTCCTCCAGCCGAATCTGCTTGAGTTCGTCGGAAGGAATCACGCGGTGTCCCACGCTGCCGTTCGCGATGCTGCCCATGAACACCTGATGCCCCTGTTGGGCAAACTTCGCGAGCGTACCGCCGCAACAGCCCTCTACGTCGTCCGGATGACAACCAATGGCCAGAACATTCATAGGAACCTCCTTGCCGGTTCGTTACGCCAGATTTTTTCGAAAAAATACCAGCTTTTGTTCCAGCAAACCGTCCTGATCCGACGCGGGGGAATCGTGATCCCCGCCCGCGATCGAAATCAGCGCTGCGCGCGTTTCGTCCTGTGCCGCGCGGTTCACCGTCTGCAAAAAGGAGACGGATTGCAGGTATGGTACCACCGTATCCGCCGTGCCATGCACGAGTAGTATCGGTGGAATATGCCCCGAAAGATGGTTCGCCGGGTTGGCGTCCTTTGCGCGGTCGGGAAGCTCCAGAATGGAGCCGCCGAGGTACATCGCCTCGTAGGAGGTGTCCTCCTCCGGCATGCTCGACCCTTCGCGGACAAGCCCCGCCTGCGCGAGCTGCGCGCGGTACGCGGAAAAATCGAGTGGCGGACACTGGATCAGCGCCGCTTTAACGCAAGTGCAGCGTAGCGCCGCGTGCGCCGCGAGGTTCGCCCCGGCGGAACCGCCGATGATGCCGATGCGCGCGGTATCGAGACCATAGCGCTCGCCGGTTCGGGCAATCTGTTCCACGGCGCGGACAACGTCCTCCACCGGGTCCGGAAATACCGCTTCGTCCGCCAGCCGGTAGCCAACAGAGACCAGCGCAAACCCGTTTTCCACAAACGGAAACGCGCTGGAAAGCCAGCGATCCGAACGGTCGCCCGTGTACCAGCCGCCGCCGTGCACCAGAATCAACGTCGGAAACGGGCCCTCCCCTTCCGGCAGGTATACGTTGAACTTCTGCCGTTCGCTTTGTGCGGCGTAGGGTACGTCCAGCCAATTCCGGTATTTCAGCGCGGGGTAAACAACCGCAGGCTGATCGTATGCGTTTCGCATACGCGCAACCTGCTCTTGCCAGGTCAGGCCGTTGGAAAGCTTCTTTTGTACATTCAGCATGCTTGCTCTCCTTTGGTCCGTCAGGCGGGGAGCAGCGTTCTGCCAAGCGCCGCTTCAAAGTTTTCACAGAGGATTCGGCGCTTCAGCGCGTCGTCCAGATCACTGAGCAGCACGCGGCCAACGATGATCCGCGGGTCGTTGAACGCCTGATCCGTGCTGAAAATCAGCTTCTCGTGCGGCGCAAACTTCGCGAGCTCCTCAATCCAGATCTGTGAGTAGAGCGATCCGTTGATGTCGAGATAGACGCTTTCATACTGCTTAGCCAGTTCGATGGACGACAGGCAGCCTTGATAGGTGCCGCCCATGTGCCCCAGCAGCAGCTTGAGCTTTGGAAAGCGCTTGAGCACCGGCGCAAACGAGGCGGGGTTGTTCTCTTTCTCCGTTTCCCAGGTGTGGCAGAGAATCAGGATTCCGCGTTCTTCACAGTACGCATAGAGCGGATCGTAACCGTCCGTGTCAATGGAAACCTTCGCTTCGCGCGGATGAATCTTGACTCCGATGAAGCTTGGGTTCGTGCAATAGGCGTCGATCTGCCGAAGCAGCGCGTCGCCAAGGCGCGGCTCGTAATAAAGGTACGCAAACAGTTCCTTCGGGTACGCCGCGCAGAACTCCATGAGACGCGCGTTTCCTTCCACGCCCTTGCCGACGAGCGCCTTAAAGCTACTCGCCGCCATTGCTCCAATGCCAACCTTCTCGCTCAGGCGAAGCGTTTCGGAAACGGGCAGCGTATAGAGATATGCCGCGTTGTATTCGCCCTCGCCAACATGCGCATGCGCGTCGAAAATGCGAAGCCCCTCTGGAATCACGCCGGTTAAGACCGATTGTTTGATGTTCATATCAGCGTTCCTCCACCAGCCGCTCGAAGTTTCCGTGCGCAATCCATTGCTTCTGTTCATCGGAAAGCTCGCAATACAGCAGCTGAAACACCTTGTCGTAGGGTTCCTTCTCCGGCATATACGTGCCAAAGAGAATGCGCTGTGCGCCAAGCAGATTTACGATGTTTTCGATTCCGTAGTATTCAATGATGTTCGAGGTGTCAAAGTAGACCTCGGGAAAATACTGCGCAAAGCGGATGTATTGCCGGTTCATCCACTGCGTTGTGTTCGTAATCACGAGCCGCAAATCGGGATATGCGGTCTTGACGGCGGCGGCGTCCCGCAGATCGAGTTCCTGCAAGGAAACGAGCAGGGGTGTCTTTGTCTCGACCAGCACGTCGAGCATCCAGTCAAACATCCAAGGAGTGAACGGACTCGCATCCTGACCGGGACAAACACGAAACAGTGCCTTCTCCTCGGCGGAGAGACGCGCAATCTCGTCCCGCGTATAGTATTCGTCCGGATAGCCCGGCGGAAGCAGCCGCAAAACGGGGTACCGCCCAGCTTTCTCGCGGCAGAAGTTCCGCGTGAGATCGTTTGTCTGGCGCAGCGTTCCGCAGCCGCGGTCTAGATTCATATAGGCACTCGCAACAATGCCGAGCGCCTCGCCGCAGCGCGAGACCTCTTCGCTCGTCGCGGCATACAAGCCTTTTTTCGGTTCCAGATAGAACCCGCTGTTGATGTCCTTAAAGATCACTGTTATCGCCTCTTTTTGAAAAGCCGGGGGGATTGCAATCCCCCCAGCGTGAGTACCAGGTTATTTCTTCGTCTTTTCCGTCTGTGCCAGCACGGCAAAGAACATGATCAAGCCGGTGATGATGTAGTGATAATACGAATCGACGCCGGACATGATGAGGCCGTTTTGAATGACGTAGACCACCAGGATGCCGATGAACGCGCCCCAGATGTTGCCCTTGCCGCCCGCCATGCTCGTTCCGCCGATGACGGACGCGGCAATGGTGTCCAGCGCGTAGGTTGCGCCGAGGTTCGGCTGGCCGGAATTCACGCGCGAGGCGAACACTACGCCGCTCAGCGCCGCAAAGAAGCCGGTCATCAGGAAGGCAAACGTAATCGTCCGTGGAACGTTGATGCCGGAGATCTTAGCAGCTTCCGCGTTGTTGCCGACGCAGTAGACCGCGCGGCCCAGCTTCGTAAACTTGAGGATAAACCAGAACAACACGAAGATCACGATCATAATCACGATCGGCATCTGCAGAAAACCGAAAACCTTATACGTGCCGATAAACCGGAACGCGGGGTTCGGGTTGACGCTGATGGTCGATCCGCCGGTGAGCACGAAGAGAATGCCACGGTAAATCTGCAGCTGTGCAAATGTCGTGATAAACGCGTTTGTGTTAAACCGCGAAACACAGACGCCCGCGATGAAGCCGGAGAGCAGGCCGAAGCCGAGCGCGACCGCCATGGCCAGCGGAACGGGCCAGCCCTTGACCGCGAGCATGGAATACAGCACGCCGCCCATGGCCGCTACGTTGCCGACCGACATATCGAACTGACCGCCCAGCAATACCATGAACTGGCCCGCGGCGATATAGGAAACTGTGCTCGCGCTGAGCAGAATCGCCAGCAGACTGTCCCCCGTGAAAAAGTACTTCGATGTGTTGGAGAAGATGAACAACAACACAATCAGAATAATGATCGTAAAGATACCGGGCGTATCCTTGGACTTGATATAGAGTCGTTTTGCCGTATTCATGTTCCTACCCCCTTAGTTCGCCACCGCGTAGCGGACGATGTCCTCTTCGGTTAATTGATCATTCACCATATCCGCCATGATTTCGCCTTCGCGCATGACGATAATGCGGTCGCAGATGCCGAGCGTCTCCGGCAGCTCCGAGCTGACCATGATGACGCATTTTCCTGCGTCGGCAAGTTCCTTCATCACCGCGTACACCTCGGCCGTGGCGCCAACGTCGATTCCGCGCGTCGGTTCGTCAAAGATGATGATGTCGCAGTTGGCCTGCACCCACTTGGCAATGATTGCCTTCTGCTGGTTTCCGCCGGAAAGCGTGCCGGCAATCGTCTTTTCGCTCGACGCCTTGATGTTGAAGCGGTTCATGCCCTCTTTTGCATACAGCGTTTCCTTCCGGTCGGAAATGAGCTTGCTCCGGTTCAGAATTGCATTTAGATTTGGCATGCTGATGTTCATCTTGAGCGTCGTGCGCAGCATGAGCCCCTCGCCGCGCCGGTCTTCCGTCACAAAGCCGATTCCGAGCTGAGCCGCCTTACTCGGCGTTTTGATCTCAACCTTTTTCCCTTTTATGTAAACGTCGCCGCAGTCGCGCGCGTCCACCGCGAAGATGGCGCGCATCACTTCGGTCCGTCCTGCACCAACCAATCCGTAAAATCCCAATATCTCGCCAAATTTCGCGTCGAAGTTGATGTCCTGATAGCGTCCCGCGCGAGAGAAGTGTTCCACGCGAAGCGCCGTCTCATTGGTCGCGCTGCAATTCACGCGCTTCTGGCCAAACAGGTCCAAATCGCGTCCAACCATCATCTTGACGATATCGTCGTTCGTAATTTCCTTCACGTTGCGCGTGTCCACGTACTTTCCGTCCTTGAGAACGGTCACACGATCGCAGATGCGAAAGATTTCGCTCAGCCGGTGGCTCACGTAGATGATGCCAAGATTCCGGCTGCGCAGGTCCTCAATCAGTTCGAAGAGACGCTCCGTCTCCTCCGCGGATAGCGAAGAGGTCGGCTCGTCAAACGCGATGACCTTCAGGTTGTCGTCAATCATGGCGCGCATGATCTCAATCAGCTGTTTGTGTCCCATACTAAGGTGTCCAACCGTATCGCGCACGTTCAGCGCGGCCGCGCCGCCGCCAAGCTTGACCTGAAGCCGTTTCGCTTCGGCAAACAATGCTTTCCAGTCGACGATTCCAAGACGGGTCAGGGGATAACGCCCCAGGAAGATGTTTTCGGCGACCGACAGGTGTTTTGCCATCGCCATTTCCTGTGGAACCACGTGAATGCCGCAGCCGCGCGCGTCGTTGATGCTTTTGATCTCCGCCTTACAGCCACAAACCGAAACCTCGCCGGAATCCATTGAATAGATACCGGTGATCACCTTGAGCAGCGTCGATTTTCCCGCTCCATTTTCGCCGCAGAGTGCATGCACTTCGCCCGCGCGAATTTCAATGCTCACATCGTCCAGCGCTTTTACGCCCGGAAAGGATTTCGAGATGTGCTCTGCTTTCAGTACGACCTCGCCGTCCATTTCATCACCCCTTATTCCGAATATCTTTGCTTCTACTATATACCTGCATTGCATGAGAATCGAGAGGGGTAGGGTATACCCCTCTCGCTCGGTTCACCTTTGATATTAGCCCGCATCAACCATCCACTGGTCAATGTTCGCGGACGAGACGATGTATTCCGGATAACCCGTGAAGTTCGGGAACAGCGTTCCATCCTTAAACAGGTTGTTGCACAGCTCGATCAGCGCCGCGCCGGAGGGGTACGGGAGAATGCCAGCGCAGAAGAGGCTGTTCGCTTTGGCTTCGGAAGCGCTCATTGCGCCCGAGATGGACGTGTCGCCAACGACGCCAGCGCAGATGATCTTGGAATAATCCGCGCCGTTTTCGTCAAAGATCGGGAATGCCGCATCCCAAACGTTGTTGCCGCCGCAGAAGACCATCCAGTAATCGGTGGAAGCGGCGTTCGCCTGGTAGGCGCTCGAGAACTTCGCGATGTTGTTGTCCGTGAGGTTATCCACGGTGTCCAGCCAGATGAAGTTGTCGTCCGTCAGGCCCGGGATGTTGTCCATCATGCCCTGGTAGGCACCGAGGCTGCGGCCATGAATGCTCTCAACAGAGGGGGCATCCAGCATGGCGATCTTGAGCTTGCTTACATCAAAGCCGCGCTCGACAGCCGCGAGAGCGGCCGCTTTGCCGGCGCTGTAGCAGAGGCCGTAGTCGTCGAGGCCAAGGTGCGGCACGCGGTTGCCCTGGGAATCATAACCGCCGTCGTCCGTGGTGATGTAGGCAACGCCCGCTTCCTTGCAAAGGTCGATACAGGCGGGCAGCATGGCTGCCGTAACCGGCGTGAGGATGATCGCGTCGACATCCTGGTTGATGGCGTTCTGAACGCCCTGGAGGAATGCGTCTTCCGAGTTGTTCGCGTCAATGCCGATGAACTCAATGCCGAGTTCCTTCGCTTTGTCCGCCATGCCCTTGCTCTTCGGAGCAAACCAGGAGCTGGTCAAAAATTTGCAGACAAACGCAACCTTAAAGGTGCCATCCGCCGCAAAGTCCTTGAAGTTCTCGTGGTTGTCGGCATAGGTGTCGTTCGTGTATGCGCTGGCGGCAACCTTTGCTTCCTCTGCATACTTGGACGTTGCAGCGGCCGGTGCCTCGGGGGCTGCCGCTTCCGGTGCCGCGGCGGTATCCGCCGCTGCCGCTGGGGCCGCTTCTTCCGCCGCAGGGGTGGCAGCAGTGCAAGCCACGGCTGAGAACACCAACATTGCGCACATGAGCAGTACAACAAGTTTCTTCATGATTGTTCCCTCCTTTTTATTTTATAACCCAGTTTGGGGTTATAAATACATGTTTCGCCAGTCCAGTCCAGTGCTGTGGTCCTTTGCGGCTTCGTTCCATCTCTATGCCGCAGAGGAACAGGCCGTTTGAAGGTTTGTTACCCCTTCACGTAGCGCAGCGTATCCTTGACCGCCTGGGTATTGTCGTAGCTCGGCCAGAATTCAAACCCAAAGTAGCGGTCATAGCCCGCCGCTTCCGCCGCGGCAATGACGCGCGGATAGTTCGTTTCGCCGAGGTGCAGTTCGTGCCGTCCCGGCACGCCCGCGCTGTGGAAGTGCCCGATGCAGGCGATGTTGTCCGTAATGTTGTTGACGAGGTTGCCCTCCATGAGCTGCATATGATAGCAGTCGAAGAGCAGTTTGATCGACGGGCTGTTGACCGCCTTAACGATTTCGAAACCAATATAGGAAGAATCGAGGTAATACCCCTTGTGGTCGCAAATCGAATTGAGCGCTTCGAGAACGATGGTGACGCCTTCCTTTTCGCAAAGCTCGGCAACGCGCTTAAGGTTCTCAATTAAGAGTGCCTTCTGGCTGTCCGCCTTGCAGGTGACGTCTCCGGCGAGGCCGATCAACGTCTTGCAACCGACGTCCTTGCCAAACGCGATGGATTTTTCCACGTTCTTGCGAACGACGTCGTAGGCAAAGTTCATTCGAACCGTCCAAGCCTGATTCAGGCAGCAGGCGGCGACGGGAATGCCCGCGCGCGCGGCAACGCTGCCAATCTGCTTGGTGTCGTACACGGAGGGGTCCCAGAACTCAACCGCGTCGAGCCCTAGATCCTTTGCCAACAGAATACGGTCATAAAAGGTATGGTCTTCAAAAATAGGTTCAATACAGAGCGAATACTTCACGCTCGCGGCCTCCTTATAGATAGATGGATAGCAGGATGGTCGTAATTTTCGTCATTGAAAATAGAGAAAATAGAAAAACAAGAAAGATAAGAAACGCTGTTGAGTTGGATTGGAGTCTGGTTTGCGGGGAGGAAGCGTCGTCCTTGACGCATCCCTCCCGCCGGAATGTGGATTTGTTATGCCAGCACGGCGGCAACCTTGTTGATCGCATGGGCGATCATATCGCAATCTTCGTCGGACATCTGCGGCGGAATGTCCAGATGGACAACGCGGCCGAGGTATTCGAGGGTGTTGGGGTTCATCTTCGGGTCATACTGCACCGCCGCCGCTTTCGTGTGGTACGGGCAGTCCCAGGGGCACTTGACCGGCGTCGGGGTCTTTTCTTCGATGACGTGCTTCCAGTGCGCATAGATGTGCCAGTCCGGAATACCGGCGTTGAACACGCCCGCCGCGGCGACACCTTCCGCTTTCAACGCGTTGACGAATGCGCCAACCTTGGCGCGATCGTCGAGGTAGAACATCAGGCAGATCGCCGTGTCGCCTTCCGGATCGTTGACCGGGCGAACGGTAACGCCCTTCGTGCCTTTGATGCCGTCGATGATGCGCTTCTGATTGTGGCGCATCCGCTCGAGCAAGCCGTCCAGCCGACCAAACTGCGCGAGCATCACCGCGCCGGTGAGTTCGCTCATGCGGAAATTGGAACCGCAGAAGAGTTCGCCTTCGTATCTCTGCTCGGCAAAGCGATCCGGCCTCCAGCAGGCTGCGGTGTCGTGGTAGCTCATGCAGCGGTCGTAGAGACGCTGGTCGTTGGTGAGAACCATGCCGCCTTCGCCTGCGGTAATCGTCTTGTGGAACTGGAAGGAGAAGCAGCCGCAGTCGCCAATCGTTCCAAGGTACTTGCCCTTATAGGTGCCGCCAACGGCCTGCGCGCAGTCTTCCACAACGATGAGGTTGTGCTTCTTCGCGATGGCCATGATCGCGTCCATGTTGCACGGAACGCCGCGCATATGGACGGCAACGATGCCCTTGGTCGCCGGGGTAATCTTCTTTTCCATGTCGATGGGGTCCATCGTGAGCGTCTTGTCGACCTCAACGATCACGGGGATCGCCTTGGCCGCGACGATGGCCGCGCAGGAAGCAAAGAACGTGTAGCCGGTAACAAGCACTTCGTCCCCGGGGCCGACGCCGCAGGCAACCAGCGAAGAGATCAACGCGCCCGTGCAGGAGCTGGTAGCGAGACCATATTTCGCGCCGAACTTAGCGGCAAACGCGGTTTCAAACAGCTTGACCTTTGATTCGCAATTTGCGGGTCCATAGTACCGGAACAGATACTTGTTATCCAGAACTTCCAGAACCTGCTTCTTTTCTTCGTCGCCAATCTCCAGTCCGCCGGGATACATCGGGTAGTTGGGCGTTGTCTTCGCCTTCGGTCCGCCGTTGATTGCCAGTTGTTCCATGGTCTCGTCCTCCCTCGTGGCAGCGATCGCTGCATCGTGCTGTGGTTTATCGGAAATGCTCTTGAATGACCTGATTATAAAATGTCGAAATTCGTTTGTCAATAAAAATATTCAAACGTTTTAATAGAATCTATCGATCTAGTAAAATCCAGCATAATCATGTGTTTATTGAGTTTTATTCGATAATTTTGTAACGATATACTAATTTTTGCTCTGTTTTCTGTATTGTTTTAATTTTCTGCTTTGAAATTTCAATCCAGCCCCTTATCTCGCAGGATTCTCTTTACAAAAAACATTTTATCCATTAAAATGAATCGATAAACAATCTCTTCCAAATATAGGGGTATCATGCCAAAACTCACCATTGTGGATATCGCAAAACTGGCTGGCGTTTCGCCCTCTACGGTTTCGCTCGTCATGAACAAGCGCCCGGGCATTAGCGAGGAAACGCGCAAACGGGTGCTCGACGTGATCGAGCGGATGAACTTTGCGCCGAGCCAGAGCGCGCGCAGCCAGATTCTGAAATCATCGCAGACCATTGCGGTGCTATTTAACATGAACAGCCACCCGCTGGAGCATCTCTTTCAGGAGAGCCTCAACAAATCCATTCTGCGCTATTGCACCGAGCGGGAGTATAACCTCGTGTTCGTCGCCTGCTCGTTTGGGGACGATTCCGCGCCCGTCGCGCTGCCGAACATTCTGCGTTCGCGGGGCGTGGACGGCGTGGTGTCCTACGGCTACGTTCCCGTTTCCGTCATCACGGGGTTGCAGGATCTGGAGCTGCCCTATCTGCTGCTGGACAGCCACCAGCTGCCGAACCATTGCATGAGTCTCCGCGTGGACTACTACGGCGCGGCGCGCATGGCAATGAAGCACCTCACGGACAACGGGCACACGCAGATTGCCTACATTGGCAGCAACTTTCCCCCGCTCTACAGCCAGCAGACCTTCGAAGGCTACCGCAGCGCGCTGGAGGAAATGAACATCGTCGTTCCGCTGAGCTGGATTCAGATGCAGAGCAAGGACAGCGACGGCGAGGACAGCGCAGAGAAGCAGATGCAGGCGATTTTGCAATCCGGCGCAATGCCGACCGCCGTGTTCTGCGCGGCGGATATCTACGCCATCGGCGCGATTCGCGCGCTGAAGCAGGCGGGGCTGCGTGTTCCGAGCGATGTTTCCGTGATCGGCATTGACGACATTCTAATCAGTTCCTACATCGACCCGCCGCTGACGACGGTTCGAATTGACACGAGCCGCCTGGCAAATCAGGGCTGCGACATGCTCTTTGCGAGCATCGACGCCGGAACACCGAACACCGTCCACGAGGAATTCTCGGACTTTACGCTCGCCGTTCGCAGCACGGTTCGCTCGTTGAAATAGACCAGCCCCGCAACAAAACACAACCCCGCCGGACGCAAGACTGCGTCAGCGGGGTTTTCTTGTTAAGCTGAGTGTTCCACAGCGGTTATTCGCCGATCACCGAAATCTGCACCGTGCGCGTTCTGGCGCGGGTCGTGTCAAAGTCGATGAAGTAGATAAACCCGAACTCGCCGAGATCGAGCTTGCCGTCGATCAGCACAATCGTCTCGCTGCGGCCGACCAACGCGGAGCTCAGGTGCGCGTCCGTGTTGTGGCAGCCGCGCGCGTCCTCACCGTGTTCCGCGGCAAAGGCGAGCGCCTTTGGGCCCGGATGCAAGTAGATTCCCTCGCGGCGGCAAGGCGGAAACGCGCGTTCCAGCCCCTCGATAAAATCTTGCTGGAGGGTTTCCAGCCCGGTGATGGACATGTCAAACGCCGCCTCCTGCGTGATCACCGCGCAGGTGGTGTGATGCGAATACACCGTAACGATTCCGTTTTGAATGCCGGAGCGAAGCACAACGTCCTTCGCCGCCTGGGTCACGTTGTGGAACGTCTGAATTCCGTTGTCGCTTGTGAGCGTGAGCGCCTCTCGATAAACCATACTCCCGTTCTCCTTTGTTATGCGTTCGGCTTGAGCCTGCCCTGGGCAATGAGGTCTTCGCGCGCTTTCTTGACGTAGCTCACCATTTCGTTGAGCAGCGCGTGGGGGTCCGGCGAGCGGAGGATGCCGCTGGCGGAGCCAGCCGCCTCGGAACCGGCCATGATGAAGTCGTAGATCTGCTGCGCAGTGGTAATGCCCGCCGCCTGCTCGACCATGATGTTCGGATCGATCGACTTGACCGCCTTGATTGCCTCCATCACGTAGGACATGTCGCTCGCGTTGCCGGAGCCGATGAGTTCCGTCGGTTCGGGGTTGATGATGTCCGGGTGCAACTCGGCGATGGCGCGCGCCTCGGCGATGGTATCCGCGCAGACGAACGAGAGCATGTCCAGCTCGTTGGCGCGGTCAATGCAGGTTTTGATGTGCGTCAGCGTCATCGGCCGTTCGCAGTGGTTGAGCACAACGCCTTGCGCGCCCGCGGCCTTGAGCGCCTCGGGCAGCACGTCCGCCATGCCTCTGCCGGGGCGGAGCGTATCCATATACGGCGCGAGCACGATAAGATGCTTGGTGTTTTCCGCGATGCGGCGAATCTCCGTATACGGCGCGATGAACAGCACGTCCACGTCGTATTGTTCCGCTGCGCGGTCGGCGGCGAGCGCCAGTTCGTAGACCGGGTCGCCGTAGATATAATTCTTGACGCTCGTTTCAAAAAACGGCGTTCGGATTTTTGGTTTCAACGCTTTGTCCTCCCGTATTGTCTCTCATCCATTCTATCGAAGCGATTCGAAGGAATCCATTAAAATTTCAATCTGATCAGGCTAGATCAATGTCCAGCAGCTTGCAGAAGTCGCGCACCGCCTGCCGGTGATCTCCGTAGCAGACGATCACGTGCTGGCTCGAAACCTTATCGGCAAACTCCTCCACCGTGCAATCCAGCGGGAACACCTCGAGGCTTGGCAGTTGCGGCGCGGGCGGCGTCCAGCCGCATTCCTCCCACTTCGCGGGTGTCTTTGCCTCGGCAAGGTACATGTGCATGTGATACCGCCCATCCTGATAGATCAGTCTTAGGCAGGTGACCAGCCCCGTCTTCACGCGGGACACGTTGAGCAGGCTCTGCGAAAGCAGGCCGAACGCGGTCGGCAGCACATGCGTTTCGCCTTCGGTAGCGCTGCTCGGGATAAAGTCCGGCACGCCGATGAGCATGCTCTTTTCGAAAAACTCATAGTATTCCAGATACGGCACGATTTGCCCGGAGATGGACTTGGCAATCAGCTGCGTCACCGCGCCCATCACGTCGTTTTCCGGAACGGTCAGCACGCCGTACTTGCGTTCGAGCAGCATGAACACCATCGCGGGCGGGAACCCGGCGAGCTTCTTCATGCCGTCCACGTCGATCAGCGTCACCGCCTCGTAGCCGCGCGTTTCAATCTTTATACCGATTGCGAGCGCATAACGTACGCCGGTTTCGAGCACGCCGTCGTCGCAGGATTTGTCGAACACCCAGTTTTGGCGGACAAACGCAATCGCGGCCGCAACTTCCTTCGGGTCGAGCGTTTCCTGCAATTGAACGATTTCCAGCATCTCAAACGGCTCAACCTCCACGCCGAGCTGTCCGCGCATGCTGTTTCCTTCAAACTGCGTACCGTAGAGCAGCATGTCCCGATAGCCCATCGTGCCGACGCGTGCCGTACGCAGGTGCTTTGCCGCATACGCCGCGCTGGTAAACGCCCGAATCCGCTCGATGGGTTCCGGCTTACCGATCACGCTGTAGACAAACGCAAAGCGATAGTGCATCGCCGCGAGCGCGGGACGGATTGCGGTTGTTCCCGCCTGATCCGCCGTGGTGACGAGATGGCCGTTTTCCATCCAGCCGCACAGGCCCCAGAGCAACATCGGCAGGTGACGGAAGCGATCCGTCATGCGGATGACCGCGTGGGTCGGTACCCACCCCGCGACGCAGAGAATCACGCAGTCCAGCTCGCCCGCGGCAAGTAATTTCGCAACCGCCGCATCCGCCGTTTCGTACGCCGGATCGTCAATCACGATGCCCGCGTCGAACACCGTAGCATCCTCCAGCGCGCCGAGCGTTTTTAACGCGCCGTCGTGCTTGATGACCAGCCGTTCAAACGGCGTATTGACCTCGCCAAAACATACGAACCCGATCTGCTTCATGGTCTCTTTCCTTCCCTTGTGCCCGATATATGGAATTAATTTGCTGATTTATGGGAAGGAAGCGGAGGGAGTTCCCTTCGCCCCTTCCCTCTCGTTTACGGCGCTGGCGGTTAGCGCTCCTGCTGGAGCGTGTACTCGCGCATCGCCGCTTTCTCTTCGTCCGTGAACTTACGAAGCGTATTGATCGTTTCGCCGTTGTTGAACTTGCGGCTGCCGACGTCCTCCGTCGTGCCCATGACGGTCACGTTCACCTGACGATGACGCGCGGGGACGTGATCCGAGTCGATGAAGTAGATGTGCGCGAACTCGCCCGCATCCAGCTTGCCGTCCTTGACGGTGATGTTCTCGCTGCGGCCAAAGAAGACGCTGCGCAGATGCCCGTCCGTATTCATGCTCGTAAAATTGCCCGGTTCGCCGACGGTGCGGCCAAACTGCGCGTGGACGGGGCCGGGATGGCGGTACTGGTGCTCCTCGGCGAAGTCCGGAATCATCTTGCGCATGATGTCGAGAAGGTCGTGCTGCAAATACTCGAGATCGAAGGTGTCCAGATCGTGCGAGCACTCCTGCACCATGACGGAGCAGGTAGTGTGGTGCGAAACAACGGCGCAGGTGCCGTTTTTGATGCCGGACGCGGCGACGATTTCCATAATCTCCTTCGAGATGTCATGGAAGGTGGGAATCCATCCGCGCGACTGCAACTCGACCTCTTTTTGTACGACTTTGAAATCCATAGAACTTGTCCTCCTGTATATTTGAATTGATTTTCGATTCGAATTTGTTCGCTTGCTCAGCGTCCCGCGAGGCGGTCGTCCCAGGCGCGGCGGACGGCGCCGATCATTTCAAACACCATCGCTTCGCGATCCTTCGCCTTGACCACGCCGCTGGAAGAGCCGGTCGCTTCCGCCCCCGCGCGAATCACGCGGTAAACGTCCTCGCCGTTGCTGATGCCCGCGCCCTGGAGTACGTAGATGTCCGGATCCACATCCTTGACCGCGCGAATCGCGGCGTTGACGTATTCCATATCGCTCGTTTGGCCCGTACCGATCAGCCCCGTCGGTTCGGCGACGATGATGTTCGGCCGCAGCTTGGCGACCGCGGCGGATTCCGCGGGGGTGTCCGTGCAAACGATCGTGGCTAGCCCAACCTCGTCCGCGCGTTTGATGGTCTGCGCGAGTGCTGAAAGCGAGAGCGGTTTTTCGCAGTGGTTGAGCATAACGCCCTTCGCGCCCGCCGCCACCAGCGACTCCGGCAGGGTATCCGCGAGGCCTCTGCCCGGCACGATGGGGTCCATATGCGGTGCGAACACAAAGATGCGCTCCGTCGCCTCCGCCACGCGCCTTAGCTCGACAATTGGCGTCGTAAAGATGATGTCCACGTCGAATTCTTTCGCGGCGGCGTCCGCAAAGCGCGCGAGCTTCACGACGTCGTCCCCATATAAATAGGACTTTGGCCCGATTTCAAAAAACGGCGGTTTCAACGCGAAATGGTTCAGCAAGTTACCTTTCCTCCTCGTTCCGTGTTCTGGCAATTCGAAGTTACCCGCGAACCGCCGTTGTTCGGAACAGCTTCAGATTACTCTTTCTTTTCTTTTTCGTCAATATTATTTTCTATTATTTTCGCTATTGATTTCTTTTTGCAATGCTTTTATACTGTTTATAGAAAACCATATTTTCGATTCGTGTTTTCGCGAACCGTCGGAGGTGCTGATTATGTCTCAGGAACGCGCGTGGCAGGCCGCGGTGGATGCCTACCAAATCGAGGC
Source organism: Christensenella sp. (assembly GCA_034927595.1). Classification (GTDB taxonomy): domain Bacteria; phylum Bacillota; class Clostridia; order Christensenellales; family CAG-138; genus UBA7703. Next base: position 21,619 of record JAYFPQ010000053.1, on the reverse strand, counting down.
GGAAGCCATTTCTTACGCGCTCGGCGGAATTGAGCGTGAAAGCTTTCTTTCCGCGGTGGACGCGCTCAAACGCGCGCCGCGCATCGCGTCCAGCGGCTGCGGGCACTCCGGCATCTGCTGCCAGCATTTTGCGCACCTGATGTGTTGCATCGAGCGTCCAGCGCGCTTCATCTCCCCGGCGGAGGCGGTGCACGGCGCAAGCGGCTACTTGCAGCAGGGCGACGTGATGCTGCTCGCCTCGCGTGGCGGCAAGACGGCGGAACTGCTGCCGATTCTCGACATCTGCAAAAGCAAAGGCGTCACCGTCATCTCCGTGACGGAAAATCTGGAATCCCCGCTGGCAAAGGGCGCGGACATCGTGCTCCAGATGCGGGTAACCAAGGAGGTCGACCCCTTCAACACGCAGGGAACGACGAGTTTTACCGTGCTTTCGGTGCTGTTTGACGCGCTGCAGGCCGCGCTCATTGAGGAGACGGGCTTCCAGAGCGAGCAATTCGCGCGGATTCATCCCGGCGGAGCGGTCGGCGAACGACTGAACCACGCGCCAATGAAGTAAACCGCCAGTTCGCGTGGCAAAGCGCAGACGAACATGATAGAATGACCGTAAATCGTCCGCACGAACACAATCAAGGAGGCTGCCGCATGGCTGGAGAACTAAAGATCGACGTACGTCGAAAGAAGATACTGGAGATTCTCCGGCGGGACGGGCAGGTGCGCGTGTCGCAGCTGAGCGACACGCTTGGCGCGACCGTCGTCACCATTCGAAACGATCTGGACGCGCTGGAGCAGGACGGTTATCTGGAGCGCACGCAGGGCGGCGCAATCCAGACCATGAAGAACTATTATAATCTGGAGTTTCAGCGCCGCAAGCAGGAACACATGGAGATGAAAAAGGCGATTGCCGCTGCCTGCGCCGCGCGGGTGCGGGACGGGGACACGCTGTTCATCAACTCCGGCACGACGACGTATTTTACCGCCGTGGAACTCAAACAGCGCAAAAACCTCAATGTGGTAACCAACTCCATCTCCGTTGCAGTGGAGCTCGGCGGGCTGCCGACATTTCGCGTGATTCTTCTCGGCGGGGACATCAGCGCACAGTATTCGTTTACCTACGGCGAGGACGTGAAGGAGCAGATCGCGCGTTACCGCGCCAACTGGGCAATTCTCTCCGTGGACGGCGTGAACCCCGGCACGGGGGTCACCACCTACCACGCCGAGGAAAGCGTCATCGACCGGATCATGATGGAGCGCGCGGCGCAGGCAATCATTGTAGCGGACAGCACCAAGCTCGGACGGGAGAGCTTCTCCCGCATCAGTGCGCTCACGAGCGGCACCGTGCTGATTTCCGACCACGCTGCGGATCCGATTCTCGTAGAAAGGATCGCAAAGGAAGGTGTCGAAGTCCAACTCGTCTAAGGTTCGCATTCCGGCGCTTCTGCCGGTCTTTTCTCTGCTGATGTTCTTCGTCGGTTTCGAGATGGGCGGGTTTCAGCTCGCGCTGCGCAGCATCTCCGGCGAATTCGCCGTTGGTGCCGTCGGCGGGGGGCTGCTCGTCGCCGCGCAGTACGTCAGCGTCATCCTCATGCCGCTCGTGTTTGGCCGACTCTCCGACCGCGCGGGCAAGCGCAGTGTGATTCTCGTCTTTTTGCTCGTCTTTTTCTCCGGCTGTGTGCTCGCCGCGCTCGCCGGGGGCGTATTGTTCTTTGCGGCGGGCGTGTTCTGCATTGGCGCGGGATACAGCGTCTGCGAAAGCACAGGCAGCGCCGCACTGGCGGACGCTTCGCCGAAGCACGGCGCGCGCTGGGTCAATCTTTCGCAGGGCGCGCTCAGTCTCGGCGCGGTGACCAGCCCGTTGCTGACGCAACTCGGAACGCAGTCGTTCGGCTGGAGCTGGCGCGCGGTGTTCTGGGTCTGTGCGGCGGGCGCGCTCGCATCGCTGCTCCCCCTCGTGCTGACGCGGTTTCCGGCGACGGCAGCGTCCGCCACGGAGCAGTCGCAAAAACCCGCACGTGCCTTCTTTGCGGATCCTTCGTTTACGCTCTTTTTTATCGCCATTCTGCTCTACGTCGGACTCGAAAACGGCATCGGCTACTTTACGGAGTCGCTGTTTGCGCTACGGCTCAACGCCGCATCGTTTGGCGCTTACGCCATCTCCGCCTATTGGGCGAGCATGGCGCTTTCGCGGCTGGTCTTTGGCGTTCTTCCGGTCAGGCCGGAGCGGGCGCTCGTGTTGAGCCTGCTGTTTTCCGCCGCGCTGTTTGCCGCGCTCGCGCTGCTTCGTTCGCCCGTTCCGGCGCTCGTCGCCGCGGCGTTGATCGGCTTTTCGTTTGGCCCCGTTTGGGCAAACCTCATGAACCTCGCGGCACAGCGCCACCCCGGTAATTCCGGCGGCGCAATGGGACTCATGAGCGCGGGCTGCGGCCTTGGCGGTGCGGTCTTTCCGGCGCTGATGGGATTGCTGTCCGACCGGCTGAACCTCGGCGCCGCGTTTGCGCTGCTCGCCGTCGCCGCGCTGATCGCGGGGCTCGTTTCGCTGCTTGCCGCGCGCCGCGCAAGTCAAATCACCCTCTGACATCGGGAGGAGAACACACATGCTGTTTCTTGCGATTGACCTTGGCAGCACGAACACCAAGGCCGCGCTCTACGACGAGCGCATGCGCCGTCTATCGACGCAGAGCGTTCCGCTGGAATACCTTCGCGCGGACGGGTTCGTCGAGTTCGATCCAGACACGTATCAAAACAATCTGCTCGAACTAATTCGTTCGCTCTTTCTTTCCGGCGGCGCGGATCCACGCGAACTGATAAGCATCACGCTCACGGGGCAGGCGGAGTCGCTACTGGTGCTCGACGCATCAGGTCGGCCGCTGATGAACGCAATCTCCTGGATGGATGAGCGCTCACAAGCGGAATGCACGGAGTTGGAAGCGGCATTCCCCGGCGAAACGTGCTACGCGCGCACCGGTCAGCCCGCCGCGCTGCCCACCTGGCCCGCCACCAAGATTCTCTGGCTGCGCAAGCACCGCCCGGAGGTGTTCTCCGCGGCGGCGCACTACGTGCTGCTCAAGGACTACATCGTCTACCGCCTGATCGGATCGCTCACGGCGGACTGCTCCATCGCGACCTTTTCGTTTTACTTCGACATCTACGAGCGGCGCTACTGGCCGGAGATGCTTGCATATCTGGGCGTTTCCGAAGCACAGCTGCCCCCGCTTGCCGAACCTTGCGAACCGGCGGGGACGCTCCTGCCGGAGATCGCGGCAACACTCGGCCTGCCACTGGACATCGTGGTCAACCGCGGCACGCTCGACCATTTTTGTGGCATGATCGGCACCGGAAATGTCCGCGCAGGCCTATTAAGCCTCTCCACCGGAACGGTGCTCGGCCTTTCCACGCTCGCCGCCGAACCCGCGCCGCGCGACACGGGCATTCCCATGCACTACGGGTTTTTGCCGGGGCAGTACGTGATGCTGCCCGTCGCGGAGAGCGGCGGCGTCAGCCTCGAATGGTACAAGCACGCGTTTCTGCCCAATGCGGACTTTGCCGAAATCGACCGTGTGGCGCAGGAGCGCCGTCCGGGCGATGTGCTGTTTTTGCCGTATCTCGTGGGCACCAACGCGCCGGAATTCGACCGGGACGCCTGCGGGGTCTTCTTTGGCCTGCGCAGTCCGCACGACGCGTTTGACCTCGCGCTCGCCGTCATGGAGGGCGTTTGCCATCTGCTGCGCAAGAACTGTGACCGCATCCGCGCAAGCGGCACGCCCGTTGAGCGAATCATCGCAACCGGCGGCGGCGCGAAATCCGCCGTCTGGTGCCAGATGCAGGCGGACGTCACCGGCATTCCCGTCTGCATTCCCGCAGAGAAGGAAGCGGCGCTGCTGGGCGCGGCCATGATTGGCGCGACATCCGCAGGCGTGTTCGCCTCCCTCGCGGACGCGGCGGACGAGATCATACGCATCACGCGCACCTACGAACCGCAGCCAAACGCGATCTACGACCGCAAACACCGTCAGTTCCTCGCATTATACGACGCCATGCTGGCCATTCAGCGGATGGACTGAGTCGATTTTCAGAAAGGACGCTTCTACGATGCGGCTGTTGCAGAAAGAATTGCTGTTGGACGAGTGCTTTCCCCTCTGGCAGAAGGCCATGACGCCGGAGGTGCTCGCCGCCGACTTTGACATTCGCGACGGAAGCTGGCATGCTGAGGACGGCTGGCTGATTGGCGAGCACCGCGACAACAGCCCCGGCATGGTGATTTCGCGCAAGGATTTCTTTGGCGACGTACTGTTGGAGTTTCGTGCGAACACGATTTTACCCTGCACGCACGATATCAACGCCATGTGGAGCGGAAGCTGGAATTACGAAACCAATACGCGGGACGTCGCCTACGTCGGCGGGTTACAGGGCTGGTGGTACGGCAAGGTCGGGTTCGAAAAGTCGCCGGACTACAAGCTCAACGCCGCAAATCCACTCTTTTCGTTTGTCCCGGGACAGGAGTATTTCGTCCAGATGGGCAGCATAAGCGGGCACGCGTTTATCCTCATCGACGGCGCGCTCGTGCTGGAGGTTACCGATCCGGACCCGATCGATACGTCAAAGTACGGCCGGTTCGGATTTGAGGCGTATTGCTCGAAACTCCGGTTTCGGGATATCTGCCTGCGGCGAGCCGTCTGGAAACCGGTGGACGAACACTACGATCCCGAATTTTAACTCCCGGAGAAGCGAAATCATGCAGATTACGAAGACCCCGTTCGGTCGGATGCCCGGCGGCGAGGAAGTATCCCTCTATACCATGACCAATTCTTCCGGCGCGTGTTGCACGCTGCTGGACTACGGCGCCACCTGGCGGAGCATGTGCGTTCCAAACCGGAACGGCGAAATGAAGGACGTTGTGCTCGGATTCGACACGCTGGAGGAATATCAGAAGCAGGAATGGTACATTGGCGCGACGATTGGCCGCGTGGCAAACCGCATTGGCGGCGCGCACTATACGCTCAACGGAGAGGAGTATTTTCCCTTTGCCAACGATTGCGGAAACTGCTCCCACGGCGGAAAGACCGGGTTCGACAAACGCCTGTGGAAGGCAGCCGTCGAAGAGGACACCGTGGTGTTTTCGTTGTTCAGCCCGGACGGCGAGGAGGAATTCCCCGGCAACCTCAGCGCAATGGTCAGCTATCGGTTCGGCGAGGACAACGCGCTTTCGATTCGATATTTTGCGGTGTCCGATCGGGACACGCTTTGCAGTCTGACAAACCACGCATACTTCAACCTCGCCGGGCAGGGCTCCGGTACCGTGTTGGAGCAGACGCTGCGCATTGACGCGGATCGGTTCACCTGCATCGACGCGACCATCCTGCCGACCGGCAAAATCGCAGCTGTGGAAGGCACGCCGCTCGATTTTCGCGCGGAAAAGCCGATTGGTCGAGACATCGCTTCCCGCGAGTATCTGATGGATGCGGCGCTGGGCTACGACCACAACTTTGTGCTGAACCATCCGCTGGGCGGCGTGGAGCTGGTTGCCCGCGCGTTTGATCCAGCGGGCGGAATCGGCATGGACGTGTTGACCGACCAACCGGGGGTGCAGCTGTTTACGCCATACGACATGTGCAGTCTCGGCGGAAAAGGCGGCGCGATCTACAAGGACCGCGCGGGGTTCTGCCTCGAAACCCAGCATTTTGCAAACGCCATGCAGCACCCGCATTTTCCGAGCATTGTGCTCAAGGCAGGCGATCTGTACACAACCGAAACAATCTATTGCTTTACCGTAGCGTAAACGCGGAGCATCAAAAAAGCGGCGGAGTCGTTCCGTCGCTTTTGTGCTCTTTATCGTTCCCTCATCCGAGGGAGGCAAGTCTGCGCGCTATTCCTTTGCCCGTGCGCACGAGCTGCGCTTGACCAACTCCGGATGAAACACCTCCGTATACGGCGCGCGAATCTGCTTTCGAATCAGCTTCAGCAGTGCCTGCGCGGTGTGCCGCCCCATCACTTCCTTGGGGTGTGAAATCGTCGTCAGCTGCGGGTCACTCGTCGTCGCGAGATACGAATCGTCAAACCCAATCAAAGAAACCTGCTCCGGCACCGAGATTCCGTGTTTTCTGAGCGCGCGGAGACACCGAACCGCGATTTCGTCGTTATACCCAAACACCGCCGTCACCCCGCGCGAGCGAACCGCGTCCAGCAGCTCCGCCTCCAGCGTCTCGCCGCAGGAGAGCGCAATCGGTTCCTCCATGCTGAACATCTTCGCCGCCTTGTAAAACCCCTGATAGCGCTGCAGAGCGTCGCAGCAGTTCGCACGGTAGGCAACGGCGCATTTTTTGTGCCCGAACGCGGCAAAGTGCTCGGCAACACGCGCGCCGCCCGCCGTTTCGTCCAGTACAACGTAGGAAACGTCCGCATCCTCCAGCCGGCTGTCAATCATGATGCAGGGAATGCCGCGATTCTTAAACGCGGTCAGGCAGGCAAACAGCCGCGCGCGAATCTCTGGAGAAAGCTCCACCTGCGTGAGCTGAAAGATCACGCCGGAGCTGTTCTTGAGCAAAATTTGCTCGAGCTGCGAGCAGAGGCTCTCTGCGTTGGAATTCGTGTCGCTGATGATGAAGTTGCAGTTGTTGCCCGCGAGCACTTCGGAAATGCCCTTGACGTAGTAAGTCGGGATAAAATAGGTGTTGCCCATGTCAAGCACGGCCTCGATGTTGAGGTAGTTCACCTCACCCGCCGCCTTGCAGAACGTGCCCTTGCCCTGCGCCTTTTCCAGATAACCCGCTTCCACGAGGAGGGAGAGCGCGCTGCGCACCGTGAGCCGGCCGACGCCGAACTCCTCCACCATTTCCGCTTCGCTCTTGAGCTTATCGCCCGGTCGAATCTCGCCGGAAATCATCTTTCCCTTGAGCACATCGGCCAGTTGCGCATACAGCGGCACGGCGCCGGTTTTGTCGAGCATACGTGTCTACCCCCAGATAAGTTGCAGATAAGATTTTGATATAGAACAGACTAGTTATGGGATATTTGCTATCATCTACCATTTAACTGCAAGAATCGGTTTCTGTCAATCGCGAATATTTTCGCAATAATACTTGACTTTTTCTTTTGTTCGTGGCAGGATATGCCTTGTAAGGGTGCGGTTCGCACCTTTTGTAGTTAATATAACATATCTGCATACAAGTTCGCAACTACTTTCGAAAAACGTCAACCAACCGCCTGCGAGCGAGACAATTAAGACCGAAACGCCCAACGAATTGCTCCGCGTACAGAGAAGTATCGCGATCGAATCGTCTTTTTGTTGTTCCCCGATTTCGGCAGGTGCCGATTTGCTTCGGAATCAAGGGTGAAAACCCTTTGTTCAAAACATCAGCGTCAACCACTTTTCGTTGACGCGCCCGTCCGGCAGGACGCCTTGCTTCGGAATTTAGGGCAATGCCGCCCTGTATTCAAAATATCAGCGTCAACCTCTTCTCGTTGACGCGCCCGTCCGGCAGGACGCCTCCCTTCGGAATCAAGGGTGAAACACCCTTTGTTCAAAATATCAGTAAAGGATGGAACAGGAATGAAGTTACAGATGAAAAAAGCCATTGCTCTTCTTCTCGTCGTCGCCCTGATGCTTGGCACCCTGGCCACGCTCACCGGCTGCGCCAAGAAAGCCGATTCCAACAAGCTTACGATTTGGATCAACGGCAAGGACAGCTACATTGGCCCCAGCGAGCAGAAACTCGCGCAGGAAGACTGGTACATCTCCCAGGCCATCAAACGCTTTGAAGATGCCAACCCCGGCGTAACGGTTGAGCTCGTGGTTTCCGCGGACGGCGAAACCGCGCACCAGACCTTTAAGGCGGACGCGATGGCCGGAACCGCCCCGGACATTGCCAACCTCTGGACCGGACAGAACATCTTCGCCATGGAAGATGTCATCCTCGACATCTCCAAGCTGATTCCGACCGAAGACAAGGCGAACATCACCGGTTGGGATTCCGTAACCTCCCCCGCAACCGGCGCCTTGCTCGGATATCCGACAAGCGACAACCAGATCTGCTTCTTCATCTACAACAAGCAGATCATCAAGGACTGCGGCCTCGACTTCGACAACAACCCGCCGCGCACGATCGAAGCCTTCAACGCCGCCTGCCAGACCATCAAGGACAAGGGCTACCAGCCCATCGCCTCGGACGAAAGCTTCCCGTGGTTCGGCTGCTATATCGTCGGATACTGGTGGATTCAGCAGTCCGGCTTTGACCGTATCATCAGCAACTGCAAGGGCGAAACCACGTTTGCGGACGATCAGGGCCTGCTCTCCGCGGTCGAATACTATCGCTCGACGATGACAAACGGCTACCTGAACGCGGACGCCGTCACCTCCGCCGATAGCTGGAACAAGTTCTGCCAGGGCACCGTCGCCATGATGCCGCAGGTCTCCTCCGTTGTTTCCGACGCGGAAACCGCCCTCGGCGCGGAGAACGTTGGCGTCATGCTGCCGCCGGACTTCCCGGGCGCACAGATCACCGACAAAACCATCGGCGGCCCGGGCCAGTGCCTCGTGGTCTCCAAGGACTGCAAGAACCCCGAACTCGCGGTCAAGTTCCTCTCCTTCCTCAACAGCAAGGACGAGGTCATGAAGTTCCTGCAGGTGCAGTCCAAGGTCCCGACCCGCACGGACATCTCCGCCGCCGACCTCGGCCTCGCGGAAGGTTCCGCCGCGGCCAAGCTCTTCACCTGGGCGGACAAGACCGTCTACTGGGTGGACAACTCGCTCTACACGAACATCGTCGGCGACTTCTACAACCTGCTCCCGCTCGTGCTCGCTGGCAAGATGACCCCCGCGGAATTCGCGGCGGACCTCGACAGCAAAGTTGTGAAATAACCCCTTTCCCTCAGCGCAATCCGGTCCCAAGGGCGGGTAACCGCCCTTGGGGCTTATCAAAGGAGACGATCCCATGGCACAAAAATCCGCCTCCATCGCGGCACTCCCCCGCGCGGGAGACATGCAGCGCAAGCGCGCCCGCATCGCGTATCTTTCGCTGCTGCCCGTCCTCTTGATTCTGCTGTTCGTCAAGGCATATCCGATTCTGGCGACGATCTACCGCAGCTTCACCAACTGGGACGGACTCTACAAGAACGACTTTGTCGGGCTTGCGAATTACAAGGAATTCTTCGGTTCGGGGCTGTTCATGACGTTGTTCAAGAACAACCTCGTGCTGCTGCTGAGTGTGCCGCTGCAGGTCATCATCGGCCTCGTCGTCGCGGTGCTTCTATATGAACAGGTGCCCGGCTGGAAAGCGTTCCGGGCGATCTACTACATTCCGCAGATCATTTCCCTCGTGATTCTCGGTTACCTCTTCCGCTCCATGTTCAGCCTCGACGGCCCCGTCAACAAGGTGCTCGAGGCGCTCGGTGCGGGCGCTTCCGTCCGCGAATGGATGGGCGACGGATCGACCGCGCTGCCGATCATGGTCGGCTGCATCACCTGGTACTCCATCGGCTGGCAGACCATCGTCATTCTCGGCGGCATGTCCAGCATTGACCCCAGCGTGTTTGAAGCGGCGCGTCTCGACGGCGCGAACTTCTTTCAGCGCACGTTCAAGGTCGTGCTGCCGATGATCACGAGCGTCATCACCTATTGCGTCGTGATGGCCGTAGTCTGGACGTTTACGAGCCTGTTCTCGCTGATCTACTCGATGACCGGCGGCGGGCCCGGCTACGAAACCATGACGTTGGACTACATGATCTACGAAAAATCGTTCGTCACGGGCAGCCAGCTCGGCATGGCCTGCGCCATCTCCGTGGTGCTGTTTATCATCGTGATGCTCATCACCGGCGCGGAGATGAAACTCTCCGATGCAGCCGAAAAGAAGTGGGGTTGATCGTATGATGAAAACAAGCGCATCCACACCCCAAAAATTCTGGCGCACGGTTGGCCGCGTGGTGATCTTTCTGCTGCTGCTGATCCTCGCGATTTCGTTTCTTTACCCGCTCTACTACATGCTGATTAACTCGCTCAAGTCCCTCGGCGAGTACTACGTCAACCCCTTCGGCCTGCCGCAGGCAAAGCTGGAGTGGCAGAACTTCGTCACCATGATCAGCCAGTTTAAGATTCTAAAGCTCTTTGGCAACAGCTTCATCATCTCGTTCTTTACGGTGCTGGGGCTCGTGGTCTTTGGAACGCTCGCGGCGTATTCGTTTGCCAAGGTAGAGTTTAAGGGCAAGAATAGCATCTATCTCGTGATTCTGGCAACGCTGTTTGTCCCCGCACAGGTCACGATGATTCCGATGTACATCAGCTTTGCCAAGGTCGGCCTCGTGGACAGCTACCTCGGCGTGGTCATCGCCTACTGGGCGATGTTTCTGCCGGAGACAATCATGCTAATGACCGCAAACTTCAAGAGCATTCCAAATGAGCTGATCGAGGCGGCGACGATTGACGGCTGCGATTACTTTGGCCGGCTGCGACACGTGGTCATGCCAATGGGCTGGCCGGCAATTTCGCTGACGATCATCTTCTTCTTCATCTGCAGCTGGAACGACCTCTTTACGCCCATGGTACTCTTAAAGAGCATGGACAAGCGCACGGTCATGGTCGCGCTCTCGTCGTTGATTGGCCGCTACACCGGCGATCCGCCGTTCCAGTATGCGGGCCTGCTCATGAGTGCAATCCCGGCGCTTGCGGTCTACGCAATCTTCCAAAAGAGCATTGTTAAGGGCATGAGCATGGGTGCCATCAAGTAAGGTCATTTTCAAACGTTATACGGAGGATAAATCGAATATGCTTCCTTTCAGAAAACCGAAACTCGGCCTTCTTGGGCTGATGACGGACGGATACGAGCCAATCTTTACCGGCATCACCGCGCGGCAGGAATCCTACGCGCGCGAACTCGCCGCGCTGCTTTCCGGCGTTGCGGACGTCGACTTCCCCGGCGCGGGGCTCAACCGTGCGAGCATCGAACAGAAGGTGCGCTATTTCAACGAACAGCAGTACGACGGAATTCTGATCGTGCTGCTGACCTACAGCCACGCGGTCTACCTGCAGCACGCGCTGCAGGACAACCGCCTGCCCATCGCGCTCGCGGTTGTTCAGCCGGACTCCACAGTCAAGAAGGACTTTCTGGAACTGGATCTGACCGTGAACCAGGGCATCCACGGCGCACAGGACAACGCGAACATGATCGTTCGCAGCGGCTTTACCTGTCAGTTTTTCGCGGGCGAACGGCACGATCCGCGCCTTGTTCGCTTCGTCGAGGATTTCTCCCGCGCGGCGATGACCTATCGCGCGCTTAGGGACATGAAGGTTGGCGTGCTCAGCCGCATGAGCGGTATGGGCGACATCCTGATTGATGACATGGCCTACTACCAGAACATCGGCGTCGAAATCTGCAACGACACGGTCGGCTCCGTCTACACTCGGATGCAGGACGTGACCAAGGCGCAGATTGATGCGCAGATTGATAAGGATCGCGCAACGTTCACGATGGATCCAAAGCTCAGCTACGAGAGCCACGCGGAAGCCGTCAAGTTGTACCTCGGTTTCAAGCAATGGCTTGTCGACAAGGAATTCGGCGCGTTTACCGCACAGTTCGACATCTTTGGCGACGACAAGCGTTTTCGCCAGCTGCCGCTCTACGCGGCGTCCCAGCTGATGGCGGACGGCTATGGCTACGCGGCGGAGGGCGACTTTGTCTGCGCGTCGATGGTCGCCGCGGCGCATCGATTGGGCGACGGCGGCGGCAACTTTACCGAAATGTACATGATGGACTTCGAAGAGAACGCCATCTGCTTCTGCCACGCGGGCGAAGGCAACTGGGCGACGCACCGCAAGGACGTCAAGCCCCGCTTGATCGACCGCTACCTTGGCGAGGGCGGGTTGGAGAATCCGCCGACGTTACTGTTTACGCCGGAGGTTGGCCGCTCCACGCTGACCTCGCTCGCGCCGATGCGCGGCGAACACTTCCGCCTCGTCACCGCGACGGGCGACATCCTGCCCAAGAACGACCTTACCGGCTGTGAAATGCCGTATATCTTCTGGCGGCCGGACAGCGGCGTGACCACCTGCGTTGAAAACTGGCTCCGTGCGGGCGGCACACACCACGAGGTGATCAGCCTTGGCGACGTCGCCAACCGCTGGAAGATGCTCTGCGACCTCTGGGGCGTGGAGTACGTTCGCGCCTGACGCAAGAAACCATCGAGCGGAGGAATCCATTTGGACTGTTTTCTGACCTTCGACATCGGCACCACGTCCGTCAAAACCTGCGTGTTCGACCGTTCACTGCGCCTGCTTGGGCACTCGAACGGCGAGTATCGCCTGCTCACGGAACGCCCCGGCTTTGTCGAACTCGAACCGGAGACCTACTGGCGCGCGGTACTGGACGGCGCAAAACGCGCCATTGCCAAGGCGGACATCGACGCAAAGCAGATCGTCGCCATCTCCTGTACCACACAGGGAGAAACGTTTATACCAATCGACGACGCCGGAAACGCGCTGCGAAACGCAATTGTCTGGCTGGACGAACGCGCGGGCGAGCAGGCGACGCGGTTAGGCGAGCGCTTTCCCGCCGAGCGGTTCTACCGCGAAACCGGCCTGCCGGAGCTCAACGGGTACACGCCGGTTGCCAAGTTGCTCTGGTTGAAAGAGCACGAAACGGACGTCTACGAGAAAACACAAACGTTTCTTCTGCTGGAGGACTACATCATCTTTCGCCTGACCGGCGCGCGCGTGAGCGAAAAGGCACTCGCTACGAGCACCGGCTGGTTTCAGCTTTCCTCGGATGGATACTGGGCCGAGATGCTGAACGCAGCGGGCATAGACCCCGCGAAACTGCCAGCGCTGTTGGAATGCGGCGCGGTTGTTTCAGCCGACGTGCTGCCGGATGTTCGCGCCGAGCTTGGGCTTTCGGAGACGGTCAAGGTCGTCACCGGCGCCATGGATCAGACCGCGGGCGCCATCGGCGCGGGCAATCTCGCGCCGGGCATCCTGACCGAGACCATTGGCACGGCGCTCTGCCTCGTCGCCACGCTGGAACAACCCGACCTGAACCACCGCTCACGCGTGACGGTCTACCGGCACTATCTGCCGAATCGCTATCTGATGATTACAATCAGCATGACGGCAGGCATGTTCCTCAAGTGGTTTAAGGACAATTTCTGCGAGCTGGAATCCGAGCAAGCCGAGCGCGAGGGCCGCTCCGTCTACGCGAAGATTGACGAACTGGTCGCCTCGACGGAACCCGGCGCAAACGGGCTGATCGCGTACCCCTACCTCAACGGCAGCCTTCAACCGCACGCGAACTCCGCCGTCCGCGGCGTGTTCTTCGGCGCGGGGCTGGACTCCACCAAGGCGCATTTCCTTCGCGCGATCTTCGAGGGCGTAGCCTGCATGCTGCGCGAGACCATGGAGCTCATCGAGGAGGTCAACCACATCAAGGTCGGCGAGATCCGCTCGCTCGGTGGCGGCGCAAAAAGCGCCGTCTGGCAGCAGATCAAGGCGGACGTTTCCAAAAAGCCCATCGGCGCGTTGGCCGAGCCGGAGTGCGCCTCCCTCGGCGTCGCGATTCTCTCCGCGGTTGCGCTCGGCTATTACGAGAATGCGGAGGAGGCGGCAGCGCTTGCCAACGAAGTCACCGATTGGCGGCAGCCGGACGCGGCGCAGTTTGCGCTCTACGACCAGCTCTACGAGAAGTACAGCGCGCTGTATGACCGGCTCGAACCGCTGTTTTAAGGCAGGAACCGAATGAACTATTTCGAAACGAAACCATACGTCGGCAACCGCGAGCAGCTCTTTTCCGTGCGTGAATCGCGCCTCATCGGCGGGCGCGCGGACGGCGTTCACGTGGTCGACATCCACAACGGCGGCAACCTTTCGCTCACCATCGCCGTCGACCGCTGCATGGACATCCCCGTGCTGCGCTACAAGGGCCGCTGCCTGAACTACGTCACCTGCAACGGTCTGAGCCACCCCGCCTACTACGAGGTCACCGGCGAGGGCTGGAGCGAGGCGTTCTCCGGTGGGTTTCTCTACACCTGCGGGCTGAGCAACACCGGCCTTCGCAGCGGCTCGGACTGGGACACGCAGAAGGAACACGGCAGCATTGCCAACCGCCCCGCCGAGCACCTGAACATCGTGGAAACGGAGACCGAAGACGGCCCCGCCGTCGAACTCGTCGGCACCATGAAGGAGGGTATGCTCGCGGGCACGAACCTGTCGCTCACCCGCCGCATCCGCGTATGCTACCAAAAGGACGAGGTCGAGATCATCGACGTCGTCAAGAACGAGGGCTTTCGCCGCGTGCCGCACACGATTCTCTACCATTGCAACATGGGCTATCCGTTGCTGCAACCGGACTCCGCGTTCTCGATTCCGCATTCTGCGGTTCGCGCGCGCACGCCGTTTGCCGAACAGGAGTTACCACGGCTGAACGAAATTCTGCCGCCGCAGGACGCGATGGAGGAAGCCTGCTACTACTACACGCCCATCGCGGACGCAAACGGTTGGACAACCGCAACGTTAGAGAACGCACGGGAGAAGATTCGTCTCCGTCTCGCGTTTGACGCCACGACGCTTGACCACTTTGTACAATGGAAGAATTTTGTCAAAGGCGAATACGTCATGGGACTGGAGCCAGCAAACGCGCCGATCGACGGGCGCGAGGACGCGCTTTCCCGCGGGGAGCTGCCTTTCCTGGAGGGCGGAGAAGCACGCACCTACCGCCTGCGATTTACGCTGGATGAGAAAACGGGAGAAGCGGGCTAAACGCCCGCTTCTCTCCTGCTACGCACCGTGTTATCATGAAGACAATCTACCGAAAGGACTGGCGTACCAAAACCGCCAGACAGCCGATGAGCAATTCCGCCTTTCGACCGGACAGCCCCCTCATGCGCGCCATCGGCCGCGTAGGCGATCTTGCGCTGGTCAACATTCTGTTCCTGCTCTGCTCCATTCCCGTCGTGACCATCGGCGCATCTGCCGCCGCGCTGTACACGGTTTCGTTTCAGATGATGCGCGGCGAGGACAAACAGATTGCAAAAACCTTCTTTTCCGCGTTTCGCCGGAACTTCTGGCAGGCCACGTTGCTGACGGTTCTCTTTCTGCTGCTTGGCGCAGGGCTGTTTCTCGACCTTCGCGTGATGCAGGCAAACCCCGCCGCGTTTCCGCTCGTATTCTGGGTTGGTTCGGGTTTGCTCGCGCTGGCGGCGGCCATCACGCTGCCCGTTGCGTTTGCCCTGCAAGCACGGTTTGACAACTCGATTTGGCGGACGCTAAAAAATGCGTTTGTGCTCGCCGTGACGCACCCGCTGTCCGCGCTCTTTGCCGCCGCGCTGACGCTGCTTCCGCTGGGACTGCTGCTGTTTGCGCCGTACTACCTGCTATTGAGCAGCATCTTCTGGTTCCTGTTCGGGTTTTCGCTGATTACCGTTGCTAACAGCTGGCTGTTTTCACGAATACTGAAGCAATGGCTTCCCGCCTCCCCCGCTTCGGGAGACGATAACGAGTGATTTAAAAAAGCCCTTTTGAACAAATCCCATTCATCAGCAATACGCAAAACGGAGAGGCAAGCGCCCCTCCGTTTTTTGTAGCTTGCAGTTGTTAATCCATCACGGGCGTAAGCGCCGTGTCGACATACACCGGATACGTGTCCACGAGCACATAGGCGCGCGCCGCGGAAGACACATTCTCACCCTTGTCAAACGAAATTGTTACGGACTGCACCGTTCCGTCGTCGTTTGCCACAACCGAGGTGTTCTTGGTGTAGTAGAGCGACAGCGGGTCGCCGTCCTGGTCGGCAAGCAGAATGCCGATTACGTGCTCGTCCGCGCGGATGCTGCTGCCCGTAAACGTGGCGGTTACGGCGTCCTTGCCCAGCTGCACCGCGACGGAACCCACGCCCTCTGGCATGATCGCCTTGTCCCAGGAAGCGATGTTGCAGGCACCGCGCGCGAACATCTGCCCGGTTTTGAACTCGCTCATACCGGTCAGTTTCAGCCCCGGCCCGTAGTAGGCAATCTCGTCGCAGTTGGCGACGGCGGTAATCGTCGCGGGCTGGTCGAATTCTCCGTTGGCGTTCAGCGCGGTGTCGATCCGGTAGGAAGCGAACGGCATATCCCAGGTGCCAATGAAATTGATCTTAAAACCCTTGTAGTTGGACAGGGTAACGAGCCCGTTTTGGTAGTCCATCAGCAGCGGATAGCGGGTCTTCACGTCCGGATTGATCGTGACCTTCCCGTTCTCGCCCTGTCGACCCTCAATGACCCAAACGACCGCCTGCCCGTTGGCCTTTCGATAGAGCACGCCGCCAATGTAGTGCAGAGAGTCGAAGCCGATCTGGTTGTAGGAAGGCAGCATGGAAGGCGTCGGCATGGACAGTCGCGAAAGCTCGATGACGCTCTGCGCCCCGTCCTCCGCCGTAGTGAATGGATTCGCCGCGCCCGACCCGCCGTTCACCCGGAAGGTGAAGCTCTTTTCGATCGTGCCCGCCTTGGTTCCGCCAAAGAACTTGAGACCGAAACGGCTGAGGTTTGTGTTGTAGTCCGCCCGAATCGTAACGGTGATATTCCCGCTCGCGTCCGGCGTCCAATACTCCTTGGGGATGATGTTGACGAACTTATTCGTCGCGCCAACCTCCACGCGGTACCCCTCGTTGCCGGACACCGATACCTGCACGGAATTGCGCACCAGCGCGGAGAGCACGTTGTCCCCGTCCTTGCGTACGAGCAGCGAGAGCGTAATCGGGTCGTTCGCGGCAATCGCTTCCTCCGGCGTCTGCTCCAGCGCGCCAAAGGACGTGGTGAACACGAGATCCGCGCCGCTATTCGGCATATCCTCGCCGCCGGTGTAGCAGCGGGGGTCCTGCTTGCCCGCCTCGGTCAGCGGATAGTCATACGGAACGAAAAACACTTCGCCGCTCTCACCCGCAATGTACACGCCGTCAAACCCCAGCGCGGGGGAGCCGTTGAGATCGTTGCGGTTCGCCTGAATGCACTGGTAGCTCCAGCGCAGCGTGCCATCCGGGTTGATGCAGTAGAGCTTGCCTTCGCCGTTGCCGAAGTAGACGTTGTCGTTACCGTCCACAGCGGGCGACGAGCGGATGGGTTCGAGCGTATCGAATTCCCAAATCGCCTTGCCGGTGTTCGGATCAATCGCATAGAGCGTCCCGTCCGTGCTGGCTTGCAGCACGGTGCCGTCGGAAAGCTGCGCGGGGCTGGCGTAGATGTGGTCGTTCGTGCCAAATGCCCAGAGTTGCTTTCCGCTGTCCTGCGCCATGGCGCGGAGGTACCCGTCGAACCCGCCAACGAGCACCGCGCCGTTTTCCGCGTCACTCGTGAGCATTGTGGTTGCCGCGACGGTGCCTAAAAAGTCGCCGCGCACCCAGCGTTTCGTGCCGTCAATGTTGTAGCTGAACGCGTTCTGCAGCAGCTGATGGCAGGTTGCAAAGAAAATGTTTCCGGTCTTCGTGTTGACCGATGGCAGCGACCAGATCAGGTCGTTTGCCGTGAATACGGACTTCACCGCGCCGGTGTCCGGGTCGAGGCAATAGACGAGGCAGTTGTCGTTTGGCACGAGCAGCGTTCCGTCCGGCAAAATGCCGACGTTCCCCTCGAACCAGTTCACGTTCCAGGTCTTGATGCCGTATTTTTCCATGAGCTGTTCCGCCGTGTCCGCGGTGAACTTCCAAAGCAGTTCGCCCGTTTCGCGGTTGAAGCAGTAGGTAATCGCGTCGCCGGAGGCAACGATCACGCGGCCCTTGTTGTCCAGCAACGCGGAGGAATCGATGATTTCACCGGTTTTGTACGACCACTTAACCGTACCGTCCGGGTTGAAGCAATAGAACATTGTATCCGCGGAGCCGATGTAGCAGTTGCCATCCCCGTCGATGACCGGCGAGGAGAAGATGCCCTTGCCGGTTTGATAGACCCAGGGCTGTTTGTCGTTCTCCGCCGGAACCACGGGTGTTCTGCCGTTTTGCAGGTCGTTTGCGCGGAACTTTGCCCACGGACTCTCGGAATCGAGCGGTAGATTGTAAACAAAACTGCCCTCGTCCGTCACGAGGGTCGTCGGCGCGGGCGAAAAGTCGTACGTTCCGAAGGGAACAAAGTAGGCGACCGCCGCGGCGGCGACGAGCACGACAATTCCCAGAAAGACGAACAGACCGATGCGCTTCTTTCGTTTCTTGGGCAAAACGAGGATTTCTCCGGAGACGTCGGACGTTGGGTTCGGTTTGTGTTTCATGATTCAGACCCCTTCCTGCAAATTCCAAATAACAGCATATTGACCAGCTGTTCCAGCTTTTGTTTAAACGAGTATTCCGAGTCAATCTCGTCTTCCTCTAAAAATCGCTCCACCGACGCGGCAAACACCTTGCTGAAGAATTCGTTGTCCAGTTCACCAATCGTACCTTCCGCCTTGGCCTGATCGATTACCGAAAACGTGCGTTCCCAGCCCCGGCTGAGCCGCTCGTTTAAAATGTAAAATGCGCTTGGGTAGGTTGTTCTGAGCTCTTTTAAATGATAGGACTTGATCGGAAAGGCGGGAATTGCGGACAGGAGCCGTTTCAGTTTTTCCAGCGTAGAGAGCGATGCGTCGCGGTGGATCGCGTCCTGCTCAACCGCGAGCAGCTCGAAGTACCGCTCAATCATGCGCGTAACCAGCGCTTCCTTCGAACGCACCATTTCGTAGAGCGTCTTTTTGCTGATCGCGAGCCGATCGCTCAGGTCGTCCATCGTAAACTTCAGCCCCTGCTCCCAGTAGAGCCGCAGTGTTTCGTTGTAAAGCTCCGCGTCGTTCGTCATAAAAACTCCGTAAACTCATATCGTATTTTGAGTTTATTGTATGACAAACATATTCAAAATACAATGTTTATTTTCGATGAAATCGCCAATTTTCAGTAAATAACGACGCCGCAGTATGCGACGCCGTTGGGGTAGCAAGTTCTCGATTTTTTGATCCGGCGAGTTAGTGAGCCGCGTTGTATGCGCACATCAGCGTGTTCCAGTTCACGCTGAGAAACGCCGCGTACCAGTAGATCAGCGCAAACGCGCCAATGCGCAGAATAGGAGTTCGTTCACGATAGATGCGTACCACGCCAACTCCCGTAAGAAATACGAAGTACGCCATCAGCCAGAGCGACATCACGCGGCGAATCGTCAGCCCATACGCGCCAACGTAGAGCAGCATACGCCAGCAGGCGGAGGCAAGCACAATCAGGCTTGCGGCGAGCAGCAAGGTTTGAAATACACGAATCGCGCGCTTTGGTTCGCTCTTGGTCAGGCTGATTCCCAGCACAACGAAGTTGATAATCATAACCGCGAGGAACTGCCCAAAACCCTCCCGCGCGTACTCACTGTAGGTCAGGTCCACCGGCAGCACGCCGCCGAAGAGATAACCAAACTGCACGTAGGTAAACAGCGCGTAGGCCAGCAGCAGCAATCCAATCACCGTGCCGGGGCCCGCAAGTGCCCAGTTCTGCTTCACCGGCGGGAGATCCGCGTCCCGCTTGCCCCAGGTCAGGTTATATAACAGCGAGTAGAACAGCATGCTTGAGCCGAACACGACGACAATCCGCCAGAACCATTCCCAGATGTTGAAGCGGTCAAACAGCCCGCCGAGCAGCTTCGCCGTTCCGGCATCTGCGCTGGCAAGTAATGCCAGCACGATTGCCATCAGCGGCAGGCCAATCACCAGCCCAATCCAACCATGCCGCGCGTTCGTTTTGCCCTTTGTGCGAAACACGCCTGCGTACGCCCGAAAGTAAGCGCCAATCGCGGAGAAGGTTTTCACGAATAATGCACGCAGCACGCCGACGACGGCCTTGCCCTCGCGTTTGACCGAGATTTCCTGCGTGGTGAACACGCCAATGGTCATCATCAGCGCGGGGATGGCGAGCATCGTAAAGCCTAATAGCTCGAAGTTCATGTAGTCGAACATCAGAATCCCGCAGAGCACGAGCGTCGGCACAATCAGCGCAAGCACGGTTTTGTTCGAGACGACGCGTTTGAAATTGAACGCCACAAATACCGCAAGCGCAACGAGCCAGAACACCGAGTAGAGGAGGTAGTAGTCCCACTCCATCCAGAGCTCGCAGGCCACGCCTATGAGAACTGCCCCGAGCAGCAGCCAGAGCTGCGGCTTCGTCGGCGCGATGTGCTTTTGTTCCGGTTCGATTGCGTTACTCGTCGCCGGATTCGTCTCCATTTGGATCGTCTCCTTTCACGTAGACCAGAAGATCGCCCGCCTCGCACTCGAGGATTTCGCAGAGACTGCTTAAGGTTGAAAACCGGATTGCCCTGCATTTGTTGTTCTTGAGAATCGAAAGGTTCGCCAGCGAAATATCCATTCGTTTTGCCAGTTCGTTGAGGCTGATCTTTCGCTTGGCCATCATGACATCCAGATTGACTTGAATCATAGTACCGCCTCCGTCAGACCGTCAGGTCGTTTTCCTGCTTGTACGCAACCGCCTGCGCGAACACGCGGCTGAGCACAATGGAAAACAATCCGCACATGGCGACCGGCGCCGCCGCGATTACCGCGAGCGGAACGGGGTGCAGCAGCATCGTGCTCAGCCCCAGCAGCGCGATGGCGAGCGCAACCGTGCCCATACGCTTAAGCGCATTGACGTTTGCCTGCACGAACGGATCGCGATCCAGCGTGTTCATCATGCAAAACAGGGTAAACGCAATGTACTCCGCGCCAAGGATGCAGAGCGTCGAAATGATGCCGGCAAGCATTGCGTAATACTCCGGCTTGCCCTCCCGTGCAAAGAAATCCGTTACAATCGGCATCTCAATCGCGTAGATGTCGACGATCAATGCGATACCGGCGAGCATTCCAATCACAATACAACCTTGCACAAGACGGTTAAACAGAGAAGTTTTCTTCATAAGGTTGAGTTTCTCCTTTGCATCAAATAAAAAATAGACTGACGTTGCAACTGGCGTCAGTCTATCATCGAATTTATCGTTTGTCAATAAATATTTGTTGTTATTCGATCTTTCTCGTTAGCGTGTGCGGAACACCGTGCACTTGCCCGTGCCGTTAAGCAGGTCGGCGATGCGCTGTTGCGCGCTGGCGATGTACACCGTGGTTCCCTCGCGAATCGGCCGCTTGATGAAGTCCAGCTTCGCGCGCGCGCCGTTTGCGCCCGCCCGGCTTGCTCCGACGCAGCTATCGGACAGCGCGTCGATCTGTTCGATGACCTCCTCCGCGTCCTTTCCTTCCACAACGGGAACGAGGGTCGAAGGATCGTTCGGGTCGCGGTAAATTCCGTCCGCGCTGGTCAGAAT
This sequence comes from Christensenella sp., assembly GCA_034927595.1. Classification (GTDB taxonomy): domain Bacteria; phylum Bacillota; class Clostridia; order Christensenellales; family CAG-138; genus UBA7703. Next base: position 367 of record JAYFPQ010000053.1, on the reverse strand, counting down.
CACGAGATATTTCGCGTGCACCAGCGAGCAGATGACGGAGGCCGTCTCGTCGTTGTCGATGCACTCCACGACGTTTTCGCCCTGTTTGCGCAGGGTGGCGAGCTCCATCTTGCGGATTTCCTCAATGCTCACGGGGTCGTTGTAGTTGATGATCGGGATTGCGTTTTGCTTTGCCGCGCGAAGCAGAAAGCCGCGAATGTGCTTGCGCTTCTCCTCTTAGTTGATGTGAGTGTGCTCCACGAGAAGCTGGCGCACGCTGTAGCGATCCGGAATGTAACGCCGGTATTCCATCATCAGGATGGTCTGCCCCTGCGATGCATAGTCCGCCTTTACTTCCTCAATATCGCCGGTGAGCTCTTTGCCGTTT
>JAYFPQ010000001.1:0-7006 GCA_034927595.1 Christensenella sp. | reverse complement strand
TTTGCGTTCTTGGAAGCGCCAATGCACGAGAGCAGTGCGGTTACGCAGGTGCCGATGTTCTGACCCATGATGATGGGAATCGCAATGCCATAGGTAACGCCGCCGGTGAGCGACAGCGCCTGCAGAATACCGACCGAAGCGGACGAACTCTGAATGATGCCGGTGATGACCGCGCCGGTGAGCACGCCGAGGACCGGATTGCTGAATCTGGTCATGATGCTCACAAACTCCGGCATGTCCGACAGCGGCGCAACCGCGGTGGACATCATGTGCATGCCGTACATCAGAACCGCAAAACCGCACAAGACGGCGCCAATGGTCTTTTGCTTCTGCTTCTTGGAAAACATGACCAGAATCACGCCGATGACGGCGAGCACCGGCGTAAACGACGTTGGCTTGAGCAGCTGAACCAGCAACGAGCTTCCCTGAATGCCGGTTAAGCTCAAAATCCACGCGGTTGCCGTGGTACCGATGTTTGCGCCCATGATGATGCCGACCGCCTGATCCAGCGTCATGATGCCGCCGTTGACAAAGCCGACCGTCATTACCGTCGTCGCGGAAGAACTCTGGATAATCGCCGTTGCGGCCGTCCCAAGCAGCAGCGCCTTGACCCTACTGCTCGTGGAACGCTCCAGTGCGCGCTCCAGCACACCGCCGGACATGCTCTCCAGCGAGGTGCTCATCAGGTGCATGCCGTATAAAAACAGCGCAAGTCCGCCAAATAACGATAGTAAATTAAAAATGGTCATAGATCTCCCCCTGGTTTCTAAAAATCAGACGCAGCGTGCTTTGGAGCTTCTTTCCCGTTCCAATGCAATCATTCGTTGACGCATACGTTTCGTCTGGTTCGGTTGCGTTCCCGATGTTCCGCAACCCGGTCGACCAAGCTGCCAACCAATCCTATCCCTTGTATATCATGTCATAAAAAGGGGGCGAGATCAACTATATGTAAAAATCTCCTGATAAAACCTTCGAAATCGATCAACGATGTGTAAAATCCCGCGAGAAAGCCGCTTGATCTTTCTATATTGGTTTGTTTCATTTTGCATATTATAACTTGTTTTGTTTTACAAATGCAGAGTCGGTTCCTTTGCGGAATTGGTGCGTCTGCTGTGATTTCATTCCGCGCTTCGGTTCCTCAACGTCATCCGCCACATACAAGAACACCAATCCAAAAAAGAAAAAAGCGGACGTGACTTTTATATCACGTCCGCTTGTGTACCGTTGGCGTTATTCGCCCTTCATGTCGATGACCTTCGCCTTTTGCTCAATGACCTCCATGCTTAGCGTCACCGATTCGCCGATGGCGGACTCAATGTCGTCGTCCGTGACACCCAGCGGCACGCAAGCCTCCGCACGGTCAATGAAGAGATTCTTCGTTTGCAGGTCGACAAACTTCTCCATCAACAGTCCCCCCTCGGTGCCCGCGGAGCGCTGCTTTGCTTCAATCTGTTTTGCGCCTGCGGCAAAGAGCCAGGTTGGAATCGTAATGATCTTTTTCTTCGGCGTGCCCATGTAGCGGTGCATGACGGAGATCATTTCCTTCCAGGTCATGTTGAACCAGCCGATGGGGTATGCGTTTGCGCCGTGACCGCGCTCCAGCGCGCCCGCGAACGCTTCGCCAACCTGACGCACGGTGACCATTGTCGTGCCACCGCGCGGGTAGAGCACCGCGCCCTTCATGCCGCGGAGCATCTCGACGAGGAAAACCCAAACGGGCTTGCGCCCCTTCTGTGCGCCAAAGATATACGGCAGTTCGAGGACGGATACGTCAAAGTGTTCGTCCGCAAACGAAAACGCCATGGTCTCCTGGTCGAGACGGCTGCGGATGTAGGGATGCCAGCGTCCGAGCTCCATCTCCGGCCACTTTTTCGCGAAATAGGAGAAGTAGGAGCCCGCGATGACCGCGTGCTTGACCCCGCTTTCCTTGGCGAGCCGCAGGAACCGCTCCAGCGGCGTAATGTTGTACTTCTTAAAGAAGTCATAGATGGGCGAAGGGCCTTCAATTCGCTCGTCCACCCCCGCGGCAAAGATGAATCCATCCACGCCTTTGAAGAGGGACTTGAGCTCCTCGTCCGTCATATCGTTGCTATTCTTGAGTGTCAAGGTCATTTCGGGCGGTAACAACGCGCCCTCGGGGAGCGGCGGCAGCGCGATGGAATGGACGCTGTGCCCGCGCGAAATCAACTCGCGCGCGGTCTGACTGCCGAGTAAACCCGTTCCGCCAATCATGAGAACCTTCATGTCGACACCTCCTGTTTAATTTTGTAATTTCATTATAGCAGGGTTTCTCCACTTTTCCGCAACCAAATCACGATTGTGAGTTGTGAAGGCTGTAAAACCATGCTAAAATCGGGCTGCGGCCTGAGAAGGAAAAACACGGCGCGGTTGGTAGTCCGCGCGCGGAGAAGTCCGTCAGTAACCTGCCCTCCTGGGTTGTCCGCTTTCTCGCAGACGGGCCGCAGACAGGAGGATGCGGTATGAATCGCATAACATGCACGGTTTTCTTTGAGGAACCCTTTTGGGTGGGCGTTTGGGAGCGCTCCGGCGACGGCGCGTATTCCGTTGCAAAAGCAACCTTTGGCGCGGAGCCGAAGGACGCGGAGGTGCTCGCGTTTGTGCTGGAGCGGTTTGGTACGCTCGCGTTTTCCAAGCCGGAACCGGACGACGGACGGGCGCGATCCCCCGTTTCGAACCCAAAGCGCATGCAGCGGGCGGCAGCGCGCGCGATGTTGACAACCGGCGTCGGCACCAAAGCCCAGCAATCGCTCAAGAGCCAGTACGAGGCGGGCAAGCAAGAGCATAAGGCTCTCTCCCGCGAAGAGCGACTCTTGGCGGAGGAACGCAAGTTCCTGCTCCGGCAGGAACAGAAGAAAGCCAAGCACCGGGGACACTGATCCCCAAAAGCCGTTTCGCAGCGATGCGCCGAACGGCTTTTTTCGTGCAGATCGGTGCGATGCGCATGGCATGGCAGCGCCTTACATGCTTTTTTCCGCGTTCGCCTGTGGAACACGCGGGAAAAAACATGGTACAATAGCTTATTGAGCGAACACGGAAAGGAGCGGCGGCAGAGCAGCGTGAAAAAACGGGACTGGTTCATTGTTGGCGGCGTACTGCTGCTTGCACTCCTTGCGTTTGCCGCCTCGCGGTTGCTTGCGCCCAAAACGCCCAGCGCGACCGTCACCGTCTTCGTTGGCGGGAAACAATATCGGCAGGCTCGCGCGGACGACTACCAGACGATTACCATCGATCAAGGCGACGGCAAGGTCAACGTCGTGGTCATTGACGAACGCGGCATACGAATGGAATCCTCCACCTGCAAGAACCAGATCTGCGTGCACCACGGCAACATCGACCCCGGCAACGCGGACAAGCTCCTGCTGGACAACTGGATCGTCTGCCTGCCAAACGGGGTAACGGTTGAGGTTACGCCCGCCGGAGAACAGCCATGAACACACGCTGGAACGCATCCGCCATTGCAAAACTCGGCCTGCTCACCGCCGTTGCGCTCGTGCTCGGCTACGTGGAGCATCTACTGCCGATTACGGGCATCCCCGGCGTCAAGCTCGGCCTGGCAAACACAGTGCTGCTCTACGCGCTGTATCTGCTGGATGTGCCCAGCGCGATCCTGCTGATGATCCTCAAGGTGGGCCTGAGCGGCCTGCTCTTTGGCGGCGTCGCGGCCATGCTCTACAGCTTCGCGGGCGGCGTTGTCAGCCTGTTCGTGATGATTCTAGCGCGGCGCATGAAAGGGATCAGCGTCGTCGGCGTCAGCGTGCTCGGCGCGGCGGCGCACAACATCGCCCAGCTGGCGGTCGCGTGCTTCGTGGTTGAAACGCGGGCAATCCTCGCGTATCTGCCGGTGCTGCTGCTCTCGGCGGCGATCACCGGCGTGCTGACCGGGCTTGTCGCGCGGTATACCTTCCGCGGGCTGAACGCTACAACCGCAAAGGAGTCCAATTCCGGCAATCAAAAGCCGAAGGAAACACAGAGGTAGTCTTGATAATTACGCGAAAAAATGGAATAATGCGTACAGGCGTGTTTGCATTTGTGCAAGTGGGAAAGTCGACTCGCTTTCGACGCTTCATGGCGGTTTTTGCGACAGTTTTGCTGCTTGCCTCGCTCGTTGGCTGCGCGGCAAAACAAGAGCCAAAACGCTACGAACAGGTGTTTTTCGACGTGTTCGACACCGTTACCACCGTGATTGTCTACGACACGAGCGAAAGCAGCGCAAACGAGCACTTTGACGAGCTGCATACGCTGCTGCAGGAATACCACCGGCTGTATGACATCTACCACACCTACGAGGGACTAAACAACCTCGCAACCGTCAACGAACAGGCGGGAAAAGCGCCCGTTGCGGTAGATGCGCGGATACTCGACCTCGTGGACTACGCAAGAGAGATGGACACGCTCACCGACGGGCGGATGAACATTGCCATGGGCCGTGTGCTCGATCTCTGGCTGCAATACCGCGAGGTGGGGCTAAACGACCCCGACCACGCGACGCTTCCGCCGATGGCGGAGCTGGAAACGGCGAACGCGGACGCGAATCCGGAGAACATCGTCATCGACCGCACCGCGGGCACGCTGTATCTGGTGGATGAAAAGACGCAGCTCGACGTCGGAGCCATCGGCAAGGGCTACGCCGCCGAACAGGCAATAAAAGCGATGCGCGAAAGCGGCGTAACCTCCATGCTGCTGAGCATTGGCGGCAACGTCTGCTCCATCGGCACCCGCGCGGACGGAACCTCTTGGCAGGTCGGCATTCAGGATCCGTATTCGGATGGAACGCTCTGCGCCGTGCAGGTGTCCGGGCAAAGCGTCGTCACAAGCGGCACCTACGAGCGGTTTTACACCGTGGACGGCAAGCGCTACCACCACATCATCGATCCGGAGACGCTGTTGCCTTCGACGTATTACGACTCCGTTACCGTGATTTCTGAGAATTCCGCGCTGGCGGACGCGCTGACGACCGGGCTGTTCTGCCTGCCGCTTGCGCAGGGGCAGGCGCTCGTCGCCTCGCTCGACGGCGTGGAGGCGTTCTGGGTGCTGCCGGACAGCACCACCGCGCAGACCGACGGATTCTCCACCTATTTGGTTCCATAAACAATAGTTTTTGATAGAGCAGCACACGAAAGGGGCATACACGCATGTATTGCACAAGAAAAGTAAACGACGATATCACCTGGGTTGGCGGAAACGACCGGCGCCTCGCCATGTTTGAGGGCGTCTATTCCATTCCAAACGGCGTTTCCTACAACTCATATCTCATATTGGACGAACAGACCATTCTGTTTGACACGGTGGACAAAGCCATTGGGCGGCTGTTCTTTGAGAACGTGGCGCACGTGCTGGACGGCCGCAAGCTGGACTATGTCGTGGTTCAGCACATGGAGCCGGATCACTCGGCAACGCTTTTAGACCTGCTCTGTCGCTACACGGACACGAAGGTCGTCTGCACCAAGAAGACGAGCGAAATGATCGTTCAGTTCTTCGGTATGGATGTTTCCGACCGCGCGATCATCGTCAAGGAAAACGACACGCTCTCAACCGGCAAGCACGAGTTCCAGTTTATCATGGCGCCCATGGTGCACTGGCCGGAGGTCATGTTTACCTATGACAAGGCCGACAAGGTGCTCTTTTCGGCGGACGCGTTCGGCACGTTTAACGCGCTCAACGGCGCGCTCTTTGCGGACGAACTGGACTTTTACAATTCGCTGGTTGGCGAAGCGCGGCGCTACTATGCCAACATCATCGGCAAATACGGCCCGCAGGTGCAGTCCGCGCTCAAGAAGATCTCCGTACTGGACATCCGGACAATCTGCCCGCTGCACGGGCCTGTGCACCGCAGAGACTTCTCCGCCTACATCGAAAAATACCAGCGCTGGAGCACCTACGAACCGGAGGAGACGGGCGTAATGCTCGCCTACGCCTCGATCTACGGAAACACGGAGAATGCGGCGGAAATTCTCGCCAGCCGTCTGCGCGAACAGGGCGTTAAAGTCGAATTGTTCGACGTTTCGGTGGTGCCAATGAGCCAGATCGTCGCGGCGTGCTTCCGCTACAGCCACCTCGTCTTTGCCTCGGCCACCTACAACGCGGGCGTGTTCATCACGATGGAAGAGCTGATTCACGACCTCGTACTGCACAACATTCAGAATCGCACGCTCGCGTTTCTGGAGAACGGCTCCTGGGCGCCCGCCAGCGGCAAGCTCATGCGCGAGACGCTGGGGTCGCTCAAGGACATGACCGTGCTGGAGCAAACGGTGAGCCTCCGCTCCTCCCTGAAGGAAACGCAGCTCAGCGAGATCGACGCGCTCGCCGGCGCGATCGTGAGCACGATGACCCTGCCGGAGAACACCTCTGTTCCCACCGGAGAAATCGACAATGCCGCGCTGTTCGCCATCAGCTACGGTCTGTTCGTGCTTTCCGCCAAGGACGGCGCGCGGGACAACGGCTGCATCATCAACACGGTTATACAGGTGACGAGCACGCCAAAGTGCATTGCCTTTGCGGTGAACAAACAGAATATGACGCACGATATGGTGCTGAAAACCGGGCTGTTCAACGTCTCCGTGCTTTCGGATACGTCCAAGTTCCCGCTCTACGAGCGCTTTGGCCTGCACAGCGGCAAAGAGGTGCAGAAGTTCGAGGGATTTGACACCTATGCGCGCAGCCTGAACGGAATCACCTACATCACCGAGGGCGTCAACGCGTTTATGAGCGGCAAGATCATCTCCGCCGTGGACTGCGGAACGCACACCATGTTTGTCGCGAGCCTGACGGAAGCGAAGAAGCTCTCGAGCGAGCCTTCCGTGACCTACGAATATTACCGTCAGAACATCAAGCCCAAGCCCGGCGCGGGAGCGCAGAAGAAGAAGGGCTGGCTCTGCACGGTCTGCGGCTATATCTACGAAGGCGAAGTGCTGCCGCCGGACTTCATCTTCCCGGTCTGCAAGCACGGCGCTGAGGTCTTTAAGCCGCTGGAATAGCAGGCGATAAG
>JAYFPQ010000026.1:0-2792 GCA_034927595.1 Christensenella sp. | reverse complement strand
AATCCGCGTTCTTTTTTGCTGCGCTGATAGCGTCGTGCTAGAATAAGGAAATCGCATGAATAGATCCCGTCAGAATTCTTGAGAGCAGATGAATGCAGGCAGCAGCGATATAGAAAGACTTTGTTCTTTATTTTGTGCTCTTTTTGCGTTTCTTTGGATGAATACATGCCGCCCATCGTCCGATACTTTTTTTCTAAAAGTATTAAATAAAAAGAGAACGCGGATTGCTCCGCGTTCTCTCTGTGTTGCTTTCGATTAATACATGCCGCCCATGCCGCCCATATCACCACCAGGCGCTGCGGCGGGTGCCGGAGGCGTCGGGATATCGGTCACGAGGCTCTCGGTGGTCAGCACCATTGCCGCGACGGATGCTGCGTTCTGCAGCGCGCTGCGGGTGACCTTGGTCGGGTCGATGATGCCCTCGTCCGCGAGGATCGAGTACGTGTCCTTCGCAGCGTTGTAGCCGTAGCCGGGCTTGTTCTCGCGGCGGATGTTCTCGACGACGACCGCGCCGTCCACGCCCGCGTTGATTGCGATCTGGCGAATCGGTTCTTCCAGTGCGCGGAGGATGATGTTCACGCCGGTCTTATAGTCGCCGGTCGAGGTTTCCGCAAGCTTCTGCACGCGCGGGAGCACGTTGAGCAGAGCGACGCCGCCGCCGGGGACGATACCCTCTTCCACAGCCGCGCGGGTTGCGGAGAGCGCGTCCTCAATGCGGAGCTTGAACTCCTTCATCTCGATTTCGGTGGCCGCGCCAACCGCGATGACGGCAACGCCGCCTGCGAGCTTGGCCAGGCGCTCCTGGAGCTTTTCCTTATCGTAATCGGACGTGGTTTCGCCAATCTGAACTTTGATCGCCGCGACGCGCGCCTTGATCTCTTCCGGATTGCCGTTGCCTTCGACGATGATCGTGTTGTCCTTGTCCACCTTGACCTGACGCGCGGTGCCGAGCTGGCTGAGCTGCGCTTCCTTGAGGTCGAGGCCGACTTCGGAGGAGATCACTTCGCCGCCGGTCAACACGGCGATGTCCTGCAGCATGGCCTTTCTACGGTCGCCAAAGCCAGGAGCCTTGACGGCGATGCAGTTAAACGTGCCGCGAAGCTTGTTGAGCACGAGCGTGGTGAGCGCTTCGCCTTCGACATCTTCTGCAATGATCAGCAGCGACTTGCCCTGCTGCGCAATCAACTGGAGAATCGGCAGAATCTCCTGAACGTTGCCAATCTTCTTGTCGGTGATCAGGATGTAGGGATTATCGAGAATGCCCTCCATCTTTTCGGTATCCGTGACCATGTAGGCGGAGGCATATCCGCGGTCAAACTGCATGCCTTCGACGATGTTGAGCTCGGTCTTCATGGTCTTGCTCTCTTCCACGGTGATGACGCCGTCGTTGCCGACCTTCTCCATCGCGTCCGAGATCAGTTTGCCAACGGTTTCGTCGCCAGCGGAAATGGAGGCGACCTGCGCGATGGCGTTCTTGCTGCCGACGGGCTTGCTGAGGTCCTTGAGTCCCTCAACCGCTTCGTTGACGGCGGCTTCGATGCCGCGGCGGACAACCATCGGGTTTGCACCGGCGGCGACGTTCTTCATGCCCTCGCGGACGATGGCCTGCGCAAGCAGGGTCGCCGTGGTGGTGCTGTCTCCCGCGACGTCGTTGGTCTTTGTCGCGACTTCCTTGACGAGCTGTGCGCCCATGTTTTCAAATGGGTCGTCCAGTTCAATTTCTTTTGCAATTGTCACGCCGTCGTTGGTGATCAGCGGCGCGCCGTATTTCTTGTCCAGCACCACGTTGCGTCCTTTGGGCCCAAGCGTAATCTTTACGGTATTGGCGAGTTTATCGAGGCCAAGCTGCAGGGATCTGCGCGCCTCTTCGCCGTATTTCAGCTGTTTTGCCATAGTCTGATTCCTCCTACTTTATTCTACAACAGCGAGAATATCGCTTTGACGCACGACGAGATATTCCACATCGTCCAGCTTGACTTCGGTACCTGCGTACTTCGAGCAGATGACCTTGTCGCCGGGCTTGACATACATGACGACTTCTTTTCCGTCCACAACGCCGCCGGGGCCAACAGAGATGACTTCTGCCATCTGGGGCTTTTCCTTCGCGGCGGTCGGCAGAACGATGCCGCCCTTGACAACCTCTTCGTTCTCGATGCTGACAACGACAACTCGGTCGGCCAAAGGTTTCAGTTTCATACGATAAACGCCTCCTGTTTGTTTCGTTTGCTTTTTTCGCTTGTTAGCACTCGTATTTGTTGAGTGCTAATCACGGGAATTATTATATCACGAACGAAGGGATAGTCAACTTTGAAAATGCAACGAAAATGTGAAAAGTGCCTGTTCTGTATGTCGTTTCGAGCCATTCCCGGTGAGTAAGTCACGCGGGAAAACAGCCCCCTTTCTTTCCTTAAGCAATCACGTGTCTTTCCTATAGAAGATAGTACGTTGCTCAAAATCGGATTGTTCGAATTTTCTTCTTGCATTACACCGGTATTTATGCTAGAATTTCTTCTGTTCGAGTGAATTTTGAGACTGATACAGGGGGTGAATTATTTTGGCAAACATCAAGTCCGCTATTAAACGCGCTAAGATTACCGAAAAGCAGAATCTTCGTAACCGCATGGCCACTTCCGAGATGAAGACGACCATCCGCCGTTTCGACGAGGCACTGCAGGCCGGTGATGCCGCCGCCAGCGAAAAAGCGTATTTGGAAGCCGTCAGCACCGTTGATCATGCCGCCGCTAAGGGCATGCTCCACAAAAACGCTGCCGCCCGTAAAAAGGCGCAGATGG
>JAYFPQ010000044.1:0-3068 GCA_034927595.1 Christensenella sp. | reverse complement strand
ATGCCGCTGAGGCCCACCGCGCGGCCGCCAACGTTCTGAATCAGGTTGACAAGCCCCTTGTTGACCTTACCTGCAAGCACCATTTGTGCGACTTCCACGGTCTCCTTGTCGGTGACGCGTAGACCGTCCACAAACGTGGTTTCCTTGCCGAGCTTCTTGAGCACCGCGCTGAGCTCCGGCCCGCCGCCGTGCACGAGCACGATCTTGATGCCGACGAGGGTCAGCAGCACAACGTCGCCCATGACCGCTTTCTTCAGCGACTCATCCTCCATGGCGCTGCCGCCGTACTTTACTACGACGGTTTTGCCATAGTAATTCTGAATGTAGGGCAGCGCCTGAATCAGTACTTCGGCGCGCTTGGCAATGTCGATGATCATGTGCGGTAATCTCCATTGATCTTGACGTAGTCGTAGGTCAAATCACAGCCGAACGCGGTTGCGGAAGCGCTTCCGTCACAGAGCTGAATCTCGATGTTGATTTCGCTTTCCGAGAGGACTTTCTTCGCGAGTTCCTCCGAAAAATCGACGCCCGTGCCGTTCTGGCAGACGAGAATCGAACCCGCGTTGGAGGAGAACGTCACGGAAATCTTGGTGACATCCGTCGGTACGCCCGCGTAGCCGAGCGCGCAGAGCACGCGGCCCCAGTTTGCGTCCGCGCCGAACATGGCGCATTTGACCAGCGGCGAATTGATGACGCTCTTGGCGAGCTTCACCGCGCTCGCGTGATCGGCGGCGCCGTTGAGCTGGCAGACGATGAGCTTCGTCGCGCCCTCGCCGTCGCCCGCGATGGAGCGGCTGAGGTACTGGGTTACGGCGGAAAGCGCGGCGCAGAACGCGTCGTAGTCCGCACCCTCGCTCGTGATCATCGCATTGCCCGCGAGGCCGTTGGCCAGAATCGTGACCATGTCGTTCGTCGAGGTGTCCCCGTCGATGCTGACCATGTTAAAGCTGTTCGGCACGTCCGCGCTCAGCGCTTTTTGCAGCATGGCGGGGGAGATGCTCACGTCCGTCGTAACGAATCCCAGCATGGTCGCCATGTTTGGCTGAATCATGCCGCTGCCCTTGCAGATGCCGCCGATGTGGCAGGTCTTGCCGCCGACAGTGAACGAAAACGCGATTTCCTTTTTCTTGACGTCCGTGGTCATGATGGCTTCTGCGGCGGCGTTGCTGTCGTCGCCCAGCGCGGCGATGAGCGGGGCAATGCCGCTTGCGATGGGAGAAATGTCCAGCGGCTTTCCAATGACGCCGGTGGAGGCGACGACCACGTCGCTCGCGGGAATCCCCAGCGCTTCGCCGAGCAGGTCGCACATCTGCGTCGCGATCTCCACGCCGTTTTCGTTGCAGGTGTTCGCGTTGCCGCTGTTGCAGATGATCGCGCTGGCGTAGCCGTCCGCAACGTTCGCCTTGGTGACCGCGATCGGCGCGCCCTGCACGAGGTTCTGCGTGTAGACGCAGGCGCAGGCGGCCTTGACTTCGCTGACGATCAGCGCGAGGTCCTTCTTGCTCTTGTTCTTGCGAATGCCGCAGTACACGCCTGCGGCCTGAAAACCTTTTGCAGCGCAAACACCGCCTTCAACCTGCTGTATATTAGATAATCCCTTTGCGGCGCAAACGCCGCCTTCCACTTGCTGAATTGCCATATATCTGTTCGCCCTTTCGTAAACGCGTCCCGCTTGGGGACACGCGGTCATTTTTCGAGTTTCAGTCCCGCGTAGGGATCGGCGCCGATGAGAATGTTCATCAGCTGAATTGCCGCGCCGCTGGCGCCCTTGCCGAGGTTGTCGAAGCGCGCGAGTAGGGTGATTCGCTCCTCGTTGCCCGCGACGCTGATGTCCATGCCGTCCAAATCGGAGAGCTTGCCGCTGGCGAGGAAACCGTGCTCGTCCATCTGCTCCTGATAGCGAACGAGCGGGCCCGCGTAACGCGCGCGGTAGAGCGCCTTGATGTCCTCGACGGTTTTACCCGGCGCCAGTTGCTCGGCAAAGACGGAGATGATCGACAGCATACCGTTGAAATAGTCCGCAACGACCGGAAAGAACGCGGGCGCGGTGGAAAGCCGGCTGTAGTGCCACATCTCCTTGAGGTGCTTGTGCTGCTGACCCAGTGCGTAGAGCCGCGGGGACTTGAGCAGCACATCCCGATAGTCCGAGTCGTACTGCGCAATCATCTTGTGCCCGCCGCCGCTGTAGCCGGTCAGGCTGGTGCAGCTGATGAGCGCGTCCGGCTTGAGGATGCCCGCCTGGAGGAGCGGGGCGGTCAGCGCGAGAAATCCGCTCGCGTGACAGCCGGGCACGGCGACTCGCTTGGCGTTTTGGAGTTGCTCCAGCACGCCGTCGAATGCTTCCGGCAGGCCGTAGACCCAGCCCTCGGAAATCCGGTGCGCGGTGGAAGGATCAATGATGCGCACGTCGGGGTTCTCCACCATTTCGCAGGCTTCGAGCGCCGCGTCTTCCGGCAGGCAGAGCAGGGCGACGTCGCAAGCGTTGAGCAGTTCCTTGCGTAGAACGGGGTTCTTGCGCTCCCGCTCCGGCAGGGTCAATAGTTCCAGATCGTTCCGAAGGGACAGCCGGTCGAAAATCCGCAATCCGGTCGTTCCTTCTTTTCCATCGATAAATACCTTTGTCATACCAATACACGCTCCCGTATCAGCCGTATCTGCGCCCGAACCGACTTTGGCGACGTGCCGCCTTCGGAGATTCGGTTCTTTACGCAGGTCTCGAGGTTCACCGCCTCGTAAATGTCTTCTTCAAAGAGTTCGGAGAGTTCGCGGTACTCCGCGATGGGCAGGTTTTCCAGCGTTCGTCGGTTCGCAATGCACATGGCCACGAGTTGCCCCGTGATCTTATACGCGGTGCGAAACGGCATTCCCTTTCGCACGAGGTAGTCCGCCGCGTCCGTCGCGTTGATGAACCCCTCCGCCGCGGCTTTGCGCATTTGCTCCGGGTGCACCGCCATGGTCGAAAGCATGGGCGCGAACACCGCGAGGCAGAGTTTTACGGTATCCAGCGCGTCGAAGATCGCTTCCTTATCCTCCTGCAAATCCTTGTTGTAGGCCAGCGGAAGCCCCTT
>JAYFPQ010000133.1:0-5503 GCA_034927595.1 Christensenella sp. | reverse complement strand
ACCATACCCCCGCCGCGGCCAGTAACGCCGCGCTCAGTCCGCCAAAGAGATAGACAAGCGTCATATCCTGGCCGGTCTGCGGGAGCGAACTCAGTCCCGAAATGGTAATCGTGTGATACACTTTTCCGCCGGTGTCGCTGTTGAGCCAAGCATAGAGCTTGGTGCCGCCGGAAGGCGTGTTGTACTTCGCGTAAAGCTGAATGTGCGCTTCGCCTGTGTGCATGTTCGCGCGATTGTTGTTAATGGAATCGCTCGTCAGGCTCAGGTAGCTGCTGCTCCAGCTCCAATGTACCGTGCTGGTGCTGTCGGCGGTATAGACGGAACCGTCCGGATTCTTGAGGTAGACGGTGAAGGTTCCGGTACGCGTCGTCTTGTCCAAACTAGACGGGCCCTGTATGTCCAGATACCTTGCTGTGGAAACGGTGACCGTCGCGGTGCGGGTGAACCCGCCGACCGTTGCCGTAATGGTGGAGGTGCCGTTTACGCCGCCTGCGCTCGAGGTGAAGTTAATCGTCGCGATGCCGCTGCTGTTTACGGTAGACGTCGTTGCGGAAAGCGCGCCAATCGTGCCGTCCGAATTGCTCCAGTTCACGGTCGTGCCGTTCGGAATGACCGAGCCGCCATTGGTAACGCTAAGCGTCAATGTGGTGGTGGAGTTGGCCGCCGAAAGCGTCTGGCTGGAAGGCGAGAGCGTGACGGTGGGAACCGTTACGGTTGCGTAGGCGGTCTGCGTCGGCGCGCCGCCCGCGGGCGTGTTGGTTGCGGTGATGTTCGCGGTGCCGCTGCCAACGGCCGTAACGAGGCCGCTCGAGTTCACAGTTGCAACGCTGGTGTTGCTGGAGGTCCAGCCGGTAATCGACCCGGTGTAGTTGCTTGCCGTCGCGTTCGTGGTGCCGCCAAGAGCGAGCGTCGAAGCGCCAAGCGAAACGGTCATCGGGCTGACGTTGATGGTGTAGGTTGTTGTTTCGCCGGGATCGGACGCGGTGATGTCACCGTTGTCGCGTGCAACGACCGTAAGCGTTGCAGTACCGGCAGACATACCGGTTACGGTTACGGTAGCCCCGCTGGTTGCAGACAGGCTCGCAATTGAGCTGGAACTCGTCGACCAGGTATAGGTCAGTCCCGAGGTGTCCGTGCCGCTTTGCGTTACGGCTGCCGTAATGGAAACCGTCCCGCCGACGAGAACGGTCTGCGGGGATGTTGGTGTAAAGGAAAAGCTGCTTGGGTCAACGTTTGCCAGCGCGGTGTTCGGCAAACCGACCATGACGAGGGCAAGCGCCAGCGTAAAAATTACGGCGGCTGCCCGGGTCCAATTGGTGCGTTTCATATTTGTTTCCTCCTTCTTGTTCGGAGCGCAATTTTGGGTAAAGTTCGGGAGTTTCATGGACTAGTATCATCATACGAATCTGATTGCATAAAGTCAACAAAACGGTACAATCGTTTTCGGTTTCGTAACGTAATCGTTACGATTCATTCGATATTTTGTCGCTTTTGTATATATATTTGGAAAGAGCACGCCGTTGCGACTGACGCAACAAGAAAAAACAGCGGAATGACGTATCCAAGCTGCGTCACCCGCCGTTTGATGGAAGCGAATATTCTCTTATCGGTAAAACGTATTGCCACCGATGAATTCGCGCAGAATCGACGTCGGCGGAATCTCGTCCTCCACGTTTGCCTCGACGAAATAGTTCAAAAACTTGACGATGGAATGTGCCTCGTCATAATACGGGCTTTCCGGCTGCACCGCGGTAAGCAGGGGGAAGATGTGCTTCTTGAGCACGGAGGGTTCGTAGATCAAAGTCGTATTAAAGATTGCGTCCGCGTTCTCCTGGAACGGAAAAATCCACTTCTCCTCGCCCGCGCGAACGCTGTCCCACATGGAGAGCGTCCGCTCAATCGACGCGCCGCGCGTTTCGTTGTCCCGCACCATGCGCCGGAGCAACCGCAGGTACGTGGTTGGTACGCGGTTGTGGTCGTCGAGGTTCAGCGTGGTCAGCGCGGAGACATAGAGCCGGTAGATCAGGTGTTTATCCAGACTCTCCGGCAGCAGGGACGGGTTCAGCCCGTGGATGCCTTCGATGACGAGCGGCGTGTCCTCGCTGAGGCGGATGCACTGCCCTTTTGCCTTTCGCTGCTGAACGACGAAGTCAAAGATCGGCAGCTCCACTTCTTCGCCGCGCAGCAGGCGGGTCAGGTCGTCCTGAAACTGGCAAACGTCCAGCGCGGCAATGTCCTCCAGGTCAATCTTTCCGTCCGGCCCGGGCAGCAACTGTTCGCGATTTAGATAATAGTTATCCAGCGAAACGAGCACGGGCGTTCTGCCGTGAACACGCAGCTGCGTACAGAGGCGGTTTGCGCTGGTCGTCTTTCCGCTGCTGGAAGGCCCCGCGATCAGCACCGCGCGCGCCCCGCGCTCGACAATCTCGTCCGCCAGCGCGGCAAAGCGCTTTTCGTGCAGCGCTTCGTTGACGCGAATCAGGGTGCGCACGTCGCCGCTAAGCACCATGTCGTTGAGGTCGGCCACGACCGCGCAGTGCATCAGCCGTCCCCATTCCTCGCTCTCGGCAAACACGCTTGAAAGCCGGGGCAGCGAAACATGCCCGGCGGGTTTGTTCGGGTCTTCCGCCGAGGGGCGCAGCAGCAGCAATCCCCCTTCCTGCGTTTGCAGGTCGAAGACGCTCGCGTAGCCGGTGGACGGCGCCATCTCGCCGTAGAAATAGTCCACATATTCGTTCTGGCGGTAGACGTCGAAAAACGAAAACTGGCGGTAGTTCAGCAGGCGAACCTTGTCCTCCTGCCCGTCCGCATTGAAGAACTCAATCGCGTCGTCAATGTCCAGCCGCTTGCGTTCCAGCGGGAGGTCGGCCTTGACGATGTCGCACATCTTGGCTTTGATTCGGTCGACATCCTGCTGCGAGAGTTTAATTCCCTCGCCAACGGAGACGAAGAGCCCCGCGCCGACCGCGTAGTTGATGCGAACGCGCGTGTTCGGGTAGAGCTCGCGCATGGCGAGCAGAAACACAAACAGCATGGTGCGCTCATAAACGCGGTTTCCGCGCGCGCTGTCGTAGCGCAGCAGCGTGACCTCCCCGTTGGAGGCGCGCATCGCGCGGCGCAGCGTCACCCGCTGGGAAGGCTTTTTGTCCTTCTCGCGCAGGGGCACGAAATTGAGCGTAAACGTTTCCCCGGCGATGTTCGCGGCGAGCGGGCGCTTCCTTAAATCCGCGCTGTCCAACCCCAGCCGCCGGACGATGTCCAGCAGGCTTTCGTTGCACTGCGCTTCGGTTTGAATGCCATCGATGGTCAGTTGCATAGATCCTCCTGTTCGCTTCGGGAGATACGAAACATACACGACATCCCCGATTTTGCGAGATTAGCCCCAGAGCAGGGACAGGGCGGGCACAATTTGCTTCTTTCGGGAGATGACGCCCGGCAGAAAGGCGGCGTTGTGCTTGAAGGAAACGTTAAACGCGTGTTCCACGGAATCCAAATCGCCAACGGCAATCAACAGGGTTCCTTCCTTGAGCACATCCGTCAGCATGAGCAGCATCATATCATAGTTGTGCTGCGAACGCTCCTGCTCCATCAGGTTGATGAAATCGGTTTTTCGCTCGCCCAGTGCATCGGTGTCCAGCGAGGTAATCTGCGAGATTCCGAGCGAATGACCGGCAATCTGGAACTGTTTGAAATCGGCAAAGTAGAGCGATTCCAAGTCCTGCTCGGCCGCAGGTGAAATAGAAAAGATTTCCTGCCCGAGCGCTTCGAGCGAGAGCCCGGCAATCTTTGCCATGCGTTCCGCCATTGCCCGGTCGACGGGGGTGCTGGTGGGCGACTTAAACACGATGGTATCCGAAACTATCGCCGCCGCGAGCAGTCCGGCGAGTTTTTTGCTCGGCATGATGCCGCGCTCGAAGAACATGCTCGTCACGATGGTGCAGGTGCTGCCGACCGGCTCGTTGCGAACATAGACCGGTGCGTCGGTCTCAACCTCCGCCAGACGATGGTGGTCGATGATCTCCAGGATCTCCGCCTGCTCCAGCCCGGGAATGGACTGATGCAGCTCGTTGTGGTCAACCAGCACAACGCGCTTTCTCTTTGGCCGCAGCAGGTGGAAGCGGGACAGCGTTCCGACCACCCGATCCTCGTTGTCGAGAATGGGATAACTGCGAAAGCGCGACTTGAGCGTCGTTTCCTTGACCTCGTCGAGGTAGTCGTCCAGATGAAACGAAACGAGATTATCCCGCCTGCAAATGCGCGACGCGGGAATTGCGAGAAAGGCAAGCCGCGAGGCGGCGTACGCGTCGAACGGGGTGGAGATCACACAGGTGTCTTTGCCCTCGCGAATGAGGTCCATGTCCACTTCGCTTTCGCAAACAATCAGCGCGGCGGCGCGGCGCTCCAACGCAAGGCGAATGATCTCCGGCTGGTTGCCGCAGATGACGATGCTGCTCTCGTCGATGCTTGGCAGCCCCGCATGGGTTGGCAGGGCAACGAGCAGCGAACCGGAAAGCACCGTCTGCTCAATGGCGGCGTTGATCAGGTGGCCGTCGAGGCAGGCGAGCAGGTTGAAAATCGGCACCCCTTCCATACGGTTGCTCTTGATAAAGCGCATGTCGTAGGCGGCGATTTCCTCCGGCGTCAACATGCCGTAGAGACGGCCGTTCTCATCCGTAACCGGAAGCGTTGGAACGCTCGTGCTTTCCGACGCGATGGTCTGCCAGGCATGGTAGACGCTGACCGCGGCGGAGAGGATGGGCGGCGTGTCGTAATCCAAATCCGAAACCTGCGTCTTGACCGTATGCAGCAAGGTTGGCGGCGAAAAGTCGAATTTCTTGAGCAGCAATTCGGTTTGGTCGCTCAGCTCTCCAATGCGGGCAGCCGTATAGGCACGCTCGCCCAGCGCATTCTTCAGGATGGCATAGGAAAGCGCGGCGACAATGGAATCGGTGTCGGGGTTTCGGTGTCCGGTGATGTAGATGGGTTCCATTCGTCCTCCAGGTTCCGCCAGCACCAACCGTTCGATGGATGCGCTTTCAGACGGAAGTATTGTGGTTTCATTTTAGACGTTGCTCCCGGCGTTTACAAGGTTCCGGCTTGGATAATCATGTAAAATCCGTATGCAGAGCGAAAGCAAAGTGCTCAAAAGAATAAAAACGGGCGGGATTCTGCCCCGCCCGTTCCTGCTTCATGTGGATTACCGCTCGTTTCCAACGAAGAACAGCGCGATCGTTCCGGGGCCGGAATGCGCGCCAATGCTCGTGCCAATGTGGTCGATGTGGATCATCATATTCGGATATTTCTCGTGCACGAGGGACGCGACAAACTCCGCGTCGGCATACGCGTCGCAGTGGCCAATAAAGACGGTATCCGTCGCCGTGGTATCCACGGATTTCTCCATGCGATCCACGAGTTCGCGCAGGGACTTCTTGCGGCCCTGCACCTTTTCGACGGCGACAAGGTAGCCTTCGTTGTCCACGTGCATGACGGGTTTGATGTTGAG
>JAYFPQ010000037.1:0-27016 GCA_034927595.1 Christensenella sp. | reverse complement strand
GACCTTATCGTAATCCGCAAAGTCCCAATAGACCGCGCGCTCGTTTAAAAACGCCATTGCGCGCTCGTGGCTCTCCTCAATGCTGACCTGATCCAGCCCCGCCGAGGAATACGCAAAGAGCACCGCGTCCAGTCCCGCGTCGGTCGTATACACGCAGATCTCCAGCCATTTCATAACAATCTCAGTCCATTTCTTACGCGCAAAAAATGCGCGTTCACTTGCTTTCGCATCCCAGTATAGCATTCCCGTGCGGATTCTTACAACCTTGGCGAACCGCGGAATTGACAAACACCATCGGCTGTGATTAACTCGAACCAATGCAGCCGGAACTCGAAACAGAATACGGCGAACCAACCATTCCTTCGGAGGAGCATTCCCCGAAGATGGCAAAGCGGCGCCCACTGGGGCCGCTGTTTCACGTTCGCATCATGCTGCTGCTCGCGCTCGGCATGCTCTTTGGGTTGCTGATTGGCGAAGGGCTGTCTGTTTCGCTCGCGGTTGCCGCCGCGGTTGTTGCGCTGATGGCGGCGGTGTTCGTGCTTCGGCTCAAGCGCGTTCTCTGGCTTGTGGCGTTCTTTGCGGCGATGGCGGTTGGAATTCTGCGCGTCGGGCTGATTGGCCCCGGCGTCGTACCGGAGGGCAAGGGTACGGTGAGCGGACGCGTCTGCGAACCAGCGGAACGGCGGGACGACGGCACCTATCGCGTCTATCTGGACGCGGCAACGCTGGACGGCAAGCCCGTGTCCGGTCGACTGCGGCTCTATGCTGCGTTTGCCGAAGCGCCGCGCTATGGACAGATGGTTTCGGTCAGCGCAAGCGTGCTGCGATCAAGCGGGGACTATCGCCTGAGCGATCGTTACCGCGGGGTCTATGCTGTGGCGTTTGGCCGAAAGATGGCACAGATCACCGGAGAAATGCCGACGGACGCCTATGGCCGCCTGCTCGCCCTGCGTGAAAACATTGGCGCAAAGATTGCTGCGCTCTTTCCGGAAGCGCCCGGCGAGGCGAAGGGCATGCTGCTGGGCGATGTTACGGACATCGGCGAGGACACGCTGGTCGCCTTTCGCAATACGGGAATTACGCATTTGCTCTCCGTCTCCGGCCTGCACGTTTCGCTGCTCGCGGTAGCGTTTTCGCTGCTCTTTCGTCGGAACGCCTGGGTGCGGTTTGGCGCGGTTGCTATTTTTGGCGTGTTCTACGCCGCGATCACGGCGTTTTCACCGCCGGTGGTACGCTCGCTGTTCATGCTGCTTATCACGCTGCTTGCGTTTCCGCTCCAGCGGCGGCTGGATGTAATCATCTCCATCTCGACGGCGTTTATACTGCTGCTGCTCTACAATCCCTATTCGCTCTGGAACGCGGGGTTTCAGCTTTCGTTTGTCGCCGTGCTGTCCATGGTGCTGCTTGCGCCGGTGTTTCAGCAGCCGCTCGCGCGGCTCGGTTCCAGCGCGTCCGGCCTGATAGCCGCGAGCGTTGCGGTGGTCATCGGCACCCTGCCGACCACCTGCCTGTTCTTTGGGCAGGCGCAGTTTCTTTCGATTGTCACGAACCTGTTCGTGATTCCGATTTCGTCCGTCTTTCTGATTCCCGCGTTCGTGGGAACGGTGCTCGCCTATGTTTGGTTTCCGCTGGGCAACGCGGTCTGCTGGATTGCTCGGCTGGCGTTGGACGTGATTCTCGCGTTTGCGCGCTATGGCGGCAGCCTGACGCTGAACATCCCCGCGCCAATGGGGGCGACCTATCTGCTCTGGCTGCTGGCCATGTTTTTGGGTTCCCGCCTCTGCCTGCACAGCCCCGTGAGAAGGGCGATCTACTCGATTTCTACGTTTGCACTCGCCTCGCTGCTCTGGATTTTGTTTCATCAAGCTGTCTGAAGGTTATGCACATTGTCCACAATGTTATCCCCCGACGGTGGATAACTCTGTGGATCGTGCGAATTTTGCGTATTTTCGAAAAAACGCCCACAAAAACAGAACGAATGTTTGCAAGCGTATCGATGGATGGTATAATACCACCATATGGATGGAATGACCTTTCTGAGTCGCCTTGTGGGCGGCGCGCGCATTGGCGGCGCGTATTATTTTTGCGGCGAAGACCCGTATAGCCTCAACAAGGGCGTGCGGGCAATTTTGGAGCGCACAAATCCCGACCTGAGGGACATGAACACGCAAACGCTCAAGTCGCCGCTGGTTTCGGAGATTCAGAATGCGGCGGAGACTCTGCCGTTCTTCGACGAGCTTCGCGTGGTCGTGGTGACCGAGTTCGACGCGGACACCGCAAACGCGCTTACGGATTACGCGGCGCATGTGCCGGAGAGTACTGCGCTCGTGTTCGTTCGCCCCGGCAAAGCGCCCGCGTCCAATCCGCTGTATAAAGCGCTGCTCGTGCTCGACCGCGCGGTGTCATTTGACCCGCTCTCGCCGGAGCAGGCGCAGGCGTTTCTGCAAAAGCGCGCGAAGGAACACGGAATTCCGCTCGACTCCGCGGCGGCGAACCGGATGATTCAGTATTTGGGCGTCGACCTCGGCGCGCTGGAAAACACGCTGCAACAGCTGGGCGCGTATGTTGGCTTTGGCAACCGCGTGACGATTTCGGCGGTGGAGACCTGCGTTTCGCCGTCCAGCGAATACAAGGTGTTCAGCGTGATGGATCAGCTCTGGGCGGGCAACAAGAAGCAGGGCATCCGCGAGCTCGCCGCACTGATTGGCGACCCCGCTGAGAGCGCAATGGGCCTTTCCACGCTATTTGAGCGGAACGTGCGCACGGTGCTCAACGCAAAGCAGCTGCAGCTTGGCGGCAAGAACGAAGCAGAGATTTCCGCCGCGCTGGGCGTTGCCCCGTTCGTTGCGCAGAAAGCGTCCAAGAACGCGAAGAAGCGCTCGCTGGAGCAGCTCGTGAAGATGCTGGAGGACTTCATCGCCATCGAGTGGAAACAAAAGCAAGGTTTGGCGAAGGCGGAGGAAGCGCTGCTGCTCGCCTGCCAGAATAACTTTTAATCAATCGCAACCAGAAGGAGAACATAGTATGATCAAGCACATCGTCTTTACCAAATTCGAGAACCCCGCCGAGCAGGCACCGGAGGCAAGCCGCCAGTTGCTCGCGCTGAAGGAAACGATTCCCCAGATTCGCACGATCGAAACCGGGTTTGACTTTAAGCACAGCGAGCGCAGTTTTGACCTGGCGCTGATCGTTACCTTCGATTCGAAGGAGGATCTGGAAGCTTACGACAAGCACCCGGAGCACGAAAAGGCGCGTGCCTACATTAAGGCGCACCGCACCGCGACGGCGACGGTCGATTTCGAGTATTAACCGGATTTCGATCTAGATCAACGAAAGGAGCGCGTATGCTCAAATACATTGTTCTGTTCAAGTTTCGCGACCCGGAGGAGTGCCTGCCGACCGTAATTGAAAAATTGCACGGCATGATGGGCAAAATTCCGGAGATTCTCTCTATGGAGACCGGCGCGGACATCTGGCACAACGGCGAGCGCAGTTATGACCTCGCGCTGACCTGCACGTTTGAAAACCTCGAGGCAATCGCGATCTACGACAAGCACCCCGCGCACGAAGAGGCACGGGAGTACATCTACGCGCACCGAATCGACGGAAAAACCGTCGTCTATGAAATTGCATGAACGAATTTAAATTGGTTTCCGAATACGAACCCGCGGGCGACCAGCCGGAGGCGATCGAACGCCTCACGGAGGGCGTGCTGCGCGGGGACAAGGCGCAGGTGCTGCTCGGCGTGACCGGCAGCGGCAAAACCTACACGATGGCAAAGGTGATTGAGCGCGTGCAGAAGCCCACGCTAGTCATTGCGCACAACAAGACGCTCGCGGCGCAGCTCTGCTCGGAGTTTCGGGAGTTCTTTCCCGACAGCGCGGTGGAGTACTTCGTGAGCTATTATGACTACTATCAACCGGAAGCGTATATTCCCGCCTCGGATACCTACATCGAAAAGACGGTGGATATCAATGAGGAGATCGACCGCCTGCGCTATAGCGCAACGAGCTCGCTGAACGAGCGGCGGGACGTGATTATCGTTTCCTCCGTCTCCTGCATCTACGCGCTGGGCGATCCGGAGGAGTACATGCGCATGTCGGTGTCCATCCGCAAGGGCATGCACATTGCGCGCGAAGAGGTCATCAAGAAGCTCGTCGATATCCAGTTCCAGCGCAACGACATCGACTTTTCGCGCGGTACGTTCCGCGCGCGCGGGGACGTGCTGGACATCTTTCCGATTTCGAGCGCGGGCACGGCGGTGCGCATCGAGTTCTTTGGGGACGAGGTCGAGCGAATCCTGGACGTCAACTCGCTGACCGGCGAGCTGCTCGGCGAGCGGTCGCACGTTGCCGTATTTCCCGCGTCTCATTACGCGACGAGCCGCGAAAAGCTCGAAGCCGCAATCGACACCATCTGGAGCGACGCGCTCAAGCGCCGGGACGAGTTCAAGAGTATGGATCGTCTCATCGAAGCGCAGCGCATTGAGCAGCGCACGCAGTACGACATCGAGATGATGCGCGAAATCGGCTACTGCAACGGAATTGAGAACTACTCGCGCTACTTCGACGGGCGAACGCCCGGCCAGCCGCCGTTTACGCTGATCGACTATTTTCCGAAGGATTTTCTGCTGTTCATCGACGAGAGCCACGTGACCGTTCCGCAGATCGGGGCGATGTATCGCGGCGATCTTGCGCGTAAGACCGCGCTGGTGGACTACGGGTTCCGCATTCCGAGCGCGTATGACAACCGCCCGCTGAAGTTTCCGGAGTTCGAGGGGCGCATTCCGCAGATGATTTGCGTTTCCGCAACGCCCGCGGACTACGAATTGAAGCGCGCAACCCAGGTTGTGGAGCAAATTATTCGTCCGACGGGCCTTGTTGACCCGGAAGTGGAGGTTCGACCCGTCAAAGGGCAGATAGACGACCTGCTTGGGGAGGTGCGCCTTCAGGCACAGAAGGGCTACCGCACGCTGGTCACCACGCTGACCAAGCGCATGGCGGAGGACCTGACAGAGTACCTCGACGGCATGGGCGTGAAGGTGCGCTACATGCACGCAGACATCGAAACCATCGAGCGCATGGAGATTCTTCGCGACCTGCGTTTGGGTGATTTTGACGTGTTGGTGGGGATTAACCTGCTTCGAGAAGGATTAGATTTGCCGGAAGTGGGGCTTGTTGCGATTCTGGACGCGGACAAGGAAGGCTTTTTGCGTTCGTCCACGAGCCTCGTGCAGACGATTGGCCGCGCGGCGCGAAACGTCGAGGGCAGGGTCATTCTGTATGCGGACGTGATTACGCCGTCGATGAAATTCGCCATGGACGAAACGGATCGCCGCCGCCGGATTCAGACCGCGTTCAACGAGGAGCACGGCATTACGCCGCAGAGCATCAAGAAAGCGGTGCGCTCCACGCTGCTGATGACCACCAAGGTGGAAGACGCGGGGGACGAATACACCGCCGAAGAGAAGGCCGCGCGCATCAAGCTGCTGATGGACGAAATGCGCGCCGCGGCAAGAGAGCTGGAATTCGAACACGCAGCCAAGCTGCGGGACGAAATCAAGAAGCTCAACGGCGAGGAAGCGCTCGAACGCGCGTCAAAGCCGAAGCCGGGCACGATTGGTTCCAAGCGGCGAAACAAGGGCAGATCGAGAAAGTAAACAACACAAAACGGGAGCTTGCGCTCCCGTTTTTTTGTGTAAGACGAATCGAATTCGTGCGAAATGACCGGCGTTAGAACCCTACCGCCGCTGCAGCGGGTTCCGGCGTTGCGGTAGGCTCCGGCGTAGGGGTCGTATTTGGTGCTTTCGTCGTTTTCGACGTTTTTGCCGCGTCCGGCGAAGGCGAAACGCCCGGAACATACGTCCACTCCGGATCAATGTACTCGTAGATCTTTCTTAGCCCGATGTCGGAGTGCATGTGGCGGTTGATGTCGTTCTCCGAGAGCGTAAAGTGCATGGCGTCGCAGGCGGTTTCGTAATAGTAGCCCCACTGGAACCCCGCGCGGTAAAACGCCAGCTCGTAGAGCAGATAGTTGATAATCGTCTTAGGCATGCGCGCAAACTTGGCGGAATAGCCGCCGTCGTAGGTGAAGTCGTAATACTGCCGGCCGTTCTCATCCGTCTTGATGCCGTTATAGACGAGGTGCTCCCTCACGTCCGTACCGATGAGCTCGTGGTTCGTGATGATGTTCTTGTTCGGGTACATATCGTCGTTCACGTCGATTGCCGTACCCAGCGTATGATGGCTGACGTATTGCAGGTTGGACTGAAAGCGCGGAACATAGCTCGTTTCCTTGGAGATCAGGTCCTTGAGCAGCGTAACGCGCCCGTTCGTCTGGTTGCCGGTTCTGGGGTTGACGATGGTCACGCAGACATAGGTGTTTTCGAGATAATGGTTCGCCGCTTCAAAGTATGGCACCGCCGCGGAGTGCACGCGCCCCAGACTGGATTCCACGATGTAGGTCGTGCGCCAGGCATCCTCGGTCGCGATGCTACGGGTGTCCTTGAGCGAAAAATGGAAGATGAACTGATCCAGTTTGCCCTTGAAGAAGCGGTAGGCCTCCAGATAGTTGTCGTCGAACTTATTCTGCGTGAGCACCAGCCGCTTGGAGTCGACAATGGTGCACTCCGCCGAGTAGAGCTTAACGGGCGAGGTCTCCGTTGAGGTGGTCGCGCTCAGCATAAAGCGATAGCGTCCGGCGGAGAGGGCACTGATGTCAAACAACGAGTCGAGCGCCTTCTGCTCAATGGGCAACGACTCGTTTTCGAGCGAATAGGCGCGAACATTCGCCGCTGGGTCGAAGGTAACGGTCTGCGTGCAGCCCTTCGCCGACCCGAGCGATTCGAAGCTGGCGGTCACACTGGTGAGCGGGCTGCCGGAATAGATTGACCCGCGAATGTTAAAGTCCAGCCGCTTTTGCAACTCCTCGCCTTCGACAATGAGCGGGTTTTCCAGCGAAGCCTGAAAATGCACGCTGTCGCGTCCGACGGGCACGGGGCCGAGGCCGAGCGAATTGCGCAGCATGGCGACGGTCGCCTTCTTTAAGCGGTAGTCCGTCGAGGCAAATGCCTGCGCGGTGTCCCAGTAATCGAGCGCCGGATCGTTTTCGCCTGCGCGTAACAAAGAGGCGGCGTTCGCGGCGGAAGGGGTGGTCAGCGGTTCTGCGCTGCCTGCGTCCTCCGCCAGGGCAACCGGAGCCGCCAACAGGAATACGAAGAAAAACGCGAACCCGGCGGCGAACAATCGCGCCGCGCCGCGCGCCGGAAACGGGTGGTTTTCGGTAAAACACTTCATAGCTCCTTATTATACACGAACCGCTTACACTTGCAAAGCAA
The DNA here is from genome assembly GCA_034927595.1 of Christensenella sp. Lineage (GTDB taxonomy): Bacteria > Bacillota > Clostridia > Christensenellales > CAG-138 > UBA7703. The sequence goes on along the minus strand of JAYFPQ010000037.1, from coordinate 19,680 downwards.
GTAAGGTTGAAAAGTGGATCGACGCAATATTGTTACATAAAAGAAATAATTGTGTTACATTTTCAGGACCCTATGTAGCAAAACAGAGGTGTTCTTGCCGACCAACTTCTGACGGAATGGCTGGACGTTGCCGGTTTGTCGGGAACTATGCTAGAATGGCGAATATGGGGAAACGAAATCGTTGGTTTTTACTTGTACTCGCCATAGTGTTCTTTGCGCTTTGCTCCGCGTGTGCAGCAGCGCCCGCTTTGCCGCAGGCGCAGCCGACCTTGCAACCCGCGCAGGTGTCGGCAACGCCCGAACCAACACTGGTGGACACGCCGGAGCCGACGCCGGTACCGACGCCGTTTTCCATCGTCTGGCTGGCGGACACGCAAACCATGTCCTACTACAACTATCCCGGCGCGCTTGCGAAGATGGGGCAGTGGATTGCAGACGAGAAGGATGGTCGAAACATTCGCTACGTCGTACAGACCGGGGACGCGGTGGACGAGGGCTGGATTGCGAAGCAATGGAAGAACTTTGACCAGCTCTACGATGAATTTCGCGATAAGTTGCCGTATTTTCCGATTGCGGGCAACCACGACGTCGGCATGCAATGGCACGGCTACGGGCCATATCTCGCCCGGCCGAATGTACGCAGCATTCCGCGCTTCAATTCCTTTGAGGGCGGAAAAGCGGTGTTTGCGACGTTTTCCGCAAGCGGCACGGACTTTCTGCTGCTCGGCGCGGGCTGGGAGAGCGAGCTGGACGCGGTCGGCTGGATGAACGACGTGCTGAACCGCTATCCGGATCGCGTCGCAATTTTGCTCTTTCACGGGTACATCAATGCAGACGGAACGTTTACGAACATCGGGCAGCAGATGTTTGATCAGGTGGTGTCGAAGCACGCGAACGTGCGCCTCGTGCTCTGCGGGCATGTTCGCGGCACGGGTTACCGCGCGGACGAGATCGACGATACGGGTGACGGCAAGCCAGACCGCCGCGTGAACACGATGATCTACAACTATCAGCACTACGACCAGAACTGCGGGCAACTGCGACTGCTGACGTTTGATCCCGTTTCACGGTCAATTGAAGTCATGACGTATTCGCCGGTTTCGGACTATTTCTTCCGAGACGACTACTTTAAAGCCGAGACCTTTACGCTGGAAAACGCGTTTTAATGGAATCGAATCCCAAGAACACAAAACATCCGGAGAATTGTTTCCCCGGATGTTTTTTCGTAAAACGAGTGTTAAATCAGCGATGCAATCGCGCTGGCGGAGATGCAAAGTCCCTTGCCCTCGTCGTTCATTCCCTCCGTCGTGGTCGCTTTGACGGAAACGAACCCCGGCAACACGTGCATCGCTTCCGCGAGACGACGCTGCATCTGCGCGGCGTGCGGTTTGATCTTTGGGCGCTCGCAGATGACCGTCGCGTCCACGTGCGCAACGCGAAGCCCGCTATCTTCGATCCGGCGGACGACCTCGCGAAGCAGTTCAACGCTGTTTGCGCCCGCATACGCCGCGTCTGAATCCGGAAACAGTCGGCCAATGTCGCCGAGCCCCGCCGCGCCGAGCAGCGCGTCGATGATAGCGTGGGTCAGCACGTCCGCGTCCGAGTGTCCAAGCAGTCCCTTTGCAAACGGAATCTCGATGCCGCCGAGGATCAGCTTTCGTCCCTCGACGAGCCGATGGGTATCAAACCCGGTGCCAAAGCGCGCGTAGGTGGCGAGCGCCTGCTGCCAGTCCGCGGCGGTGGTCAGTTTCTGGTTCGCCGCTTCCCCGTCGGTCAGAACGAACTTTGGCTGGTATCCCGCCGCCAGATAGAGCGCGCAGTCGTCCGTGACACTGGAACGGTCGCCCGCTTCATACGCCGCTTTGATGCGGTCAAACCGAAACGTCTGCGGCGTCTGCATGCGGATGAGCCGACTGCGATCGAGCGGCAGTACGGTTTCGCCGCTGAACTGCATAATGGTGTCCGTCACCTTGCCCGCGACAACGCCGCTGCCAAACTCCCGCGCGCTCGTAATGCTCGCGCGGACGGTCTCCGGCGAGACCATGCAGCGCGCCGCGTCGTGAATCGCGACGATTTCGGCGGACTCGATTGCATGTAGCGCATTGTAAACGGACTGCGCGCGCGTCTCCCCGCCGGAGACAATCCGGCTCGGAACGGGGCAGGCGAGCGACTCGACGAACGCTCTTGTTGCGGGCGAAACGGTGAAGACAATCTCCTCCGCGCCGCCTGCAATCAGCGCGTCCAGCGAGCGCTCAATCGCGTTTTTTCCCGCAATGGGCGTGAGCAGTTTATCGAACCCCATGCGGACGGAGCCGCCCGCGCAGAGCAGGATTGCGACAACGCGGCTCATCGATCCGCATCCCCGCTGAGTACGGTATACATACCCGCCGCGTCCTCCTTATGGACGCTCTCCTTGAGGCTCTCCACGCGGACGAGCAGGTGCTTTCCGCCGAGCAGCAGATCCAGCGTGTCGCCTTCCTTCACTTCGGAGGAGGGCTTAGCGACCTTGCCGTTGATGCTCACGCGGCCTGCGTCCGCCGCGTCGTTGGCGACGGTGCGCCGCTTGATGATGCGGGAGACCTTGAGGTATTTATCCAAACGCATATGGTTTTCTTCGCTTTCTTTTGGCAGATTTGGGCGAAATTTCCGCCCGCAGTACGCAATCATGTTACGTTGTTGGTTTTTGTTTGTCAAGGTTGACAGACGGGGCAAAAGCGTGTATTCTAGTTCGCATCACGGGGGCGTCCGGAAGAACAGCCGGACTGAGAAGTACCCTTGGAACCTGTTGGGTCATGCCATCGAAGGAAAGTGATACATATCGCAGCTTCTTTTTGATGGTCGTCTCAATGGCGACTATTTTTTTGTGGAAAAAGGAGAAACAAACAATGGAATTCAAACTGTTCAGCAAGTTGGCCTCTCTAGAGGGAATCGAACTCTACATGCTCCTTGGTGCGCTGGTCGTGCTCGCCCTGCTCGTCTGGGGCGTGGTCGCTTCCCGCAAACGCGCAAAGGTGGAGGTGCAGGAGGCGCCCGCCGGAAAACCCTCCCGCACGCAGACGCTCGTCTACGGCGCACTCTCGATTACGCTGGCGTTCGTATTGAGCTACTTCAAGCTCTTTTCGCTGCCGCTCGGCGGAACGGTGACGCTGCTTTCGATGCTGCCGATCTTTGCCTACGCGGCGTACTTCGGCCCGCTCTACGGCTTTACGGCGGCGTTTGCATTTTCGCTGCTTCAGGTCGTGCAGGGCGCGTACATCGTGCACCCCGTGCAGTTCATTCTCGACTATTTCGTCGCGTTTACGCTGCTCGGCACGGCGAGCTTTTTTCCGAAGAACCTGCCGGTCGGCGCGGCGGTTGCTGGCTGCCTGAGGATGCTCGCGAGCACGGTTTCCGGCGCGGTGTTCTTTCAGGACGTCGGGTTCGAATACGGCTTTGCCAACCCCTGGGTGTATTCGTTCCTCTACAACTTCCTGACCATCGGCGTGGACACGATCCTCTGCGTGATCGTCGCCGCGCTGCCGCCGGTGCAGCGGCTGTTCAAGCGCGTGTTCAGCAAGTCCTGAACGAGCGAATGCAAAAAGGGCGCATGCCGCGTGGCGTGCGTCCTTTTGTATGTTTGAAGTAGATTCCATCGAAGGGGAAGCTGCGGCTAATTCGAAACGATCTCCTGCACGCGCCCGACCTGCCCGTCCGCGAGCATCACCTTGATGCCGTGCGGATGAAAGCTGCTGTTGGTGAGGATGCGCATCACAACGCCGCTGGTGCGCTTGCCCGTGCGCTGGTCGGCTTTCAGCACGATTTGAACCGTGGCGCCTACCGTTACATCGGCACGATTTTGACCGTTCATGGCAAGGCACTTCCCTTCCTGTTCGTTCTGTTCGTGAAGACGCAACACAATCGTTAGAGCGCCAGATGTGCTCCGGCTGCTTCGCGCTGGCGGATTGCCTCCGGGTCGACAATGTAGTCGTCAAAGCTCTCGCGCCGGTCGATCAGCCCGCCGGGGAGCAGCTCGATCACGCGGTTGGCGACGGTTTGCAGCACCTGATGATCGTGCGACGCAAACAGCATCACGCCCGTGAACTCCGTCATGCCCTCGTTGAGCGCAGTGATCGCCTCCAGGTCGAGATGGTTCGTCGGCTCGTTTAAAATCAATACGTTCGCGCCGGAGAGCATCACCTTTGCGAGGATGCAGCGGTTCTTCTCGCCGCCGGAAAGCACGCAGGCTTTCTTGAGCGCCTCTTCACCGGAGAACAGCAGCCGACCCAGCCACCCGCGAATCGTCGTTTCATACTGATCCTTGGAATATTGCCGCAGCCAGTCGATCAACGAGAGTTCCACGCCGTCGAAGTACGCCGAGTTGTCGGAGGGCATATACGCCTGCGTCGTCGTGACGCCCCATTTGAACGTGCCCTCGTCGGGCTCGATTTCTTCCATGAGGATTTGGAACAGCGTGGTGCGCGCCAGCTCGTCCTCGCCGACGAACGCGATTTTGTCCCCGCCCTGCACGATGAAGCTGACGTTGTCGAGCACCTTTCGACCGCGGATGGTCTTCGAGATGCCGCTGACCATGAGGATGTCGTTGCCCACCTCGCGATCCGGTTTAAAGTGGATAAACGGATAGCGGCGCGAGGACGGCGCGAAGTTGTCCATCTGGAGGTTGTCGAGCATCTTCTTGCGGCTCGTCGCCTGCTTGGACTTGGAGGCGTTGGCGCTGAAGCGTAGAATGAACTCCTGCAATTCTTTGGCCTTTTGCTCGTTGGCCTTGCGTTTGTCCTTTTCCTGCTGCGACGCCATCTGGGTGTAGGCATACCAGAAATCGTAGTTGCCGACATACATCTGAATCTTGCCGTAGTCGATGTCGACAATATGCGTGCAGACCTTGTTCAGAAAATGCCGGTCGTGGGACACGACGATGACGGTATTTGGAAAGTCGAGCAAAAAGTCCTCGAGCCAGTTGATCGCGTAGATGTCGAGGTTGTTCGTCGGCTCGTCCAGCAGCAGGTTGTTCGGCTTGGCAAAGAGCGCCTGCGCGAGCAGTACCTTGACCTTGTTCGGGCCGTCGAGGTCGGACATATGCTTGTCGTGCAACTCGGCGGGCACGCCGAGGCCGTTGAGCAGAATGCCCACGTCCGCTTCCGCGTTCCAGCCGTCGAGTTCGCTGAACTCGCCTTCGAGCTCCGCAAGTTTGATTCCGTCCGCGTCGTTGAAGTCCGGCTTGGAATAGAGCGCTTCCTTCTCCTGCATGATTTCGTACAGGCGGGGAAAGCCCATGATGACCGTATCGAGAACGGTATACTCGTCAAAGGCATAGTGATCCTGTCGCAGGACGGCGATGCGCTCGCCGGGGGTAACGCTGACCTCGCCGCGGTTGGGTTCCAGCTCGCCGGAGAGGATGCGTAAAAAGGTGGATTTTCCGGTTCCATTCGCGCCAATGAGGCCATAGCAGTTGCCAACGGTGAACTGGACGTTCACGCGTTCAAACAACGGCCTTCCGCCAAACTGGAGCGAGATATTCTGTGCACTGATCATTGGGTTTCTTTCGTTTCCTTAATATAAAAGTCGGCTTAGTGTATCACATTAGGCAGGATTTGCAAAGCGAAAGAAGCGTTCGTCGATTTTTTCATGAAACCAACGAACGCTGATGGTACTAGTTGACAAGAAAACTAGTTTTTTCTAGATTCAGGTAGAATCTACTATTTCTTCATGACTAGATAGAGATCGCCTAACCGGTTGTCTGCACTCGGATGACCGGCTTCCTGCGCAGCCAGATAATATGCTTCTGCAATCGTATAATCTTGCTCGACACCAACTCCGTATTGGTAACAGTAACCCGTCCACAAGTAACCGTTTGGATAGTATTGATCGGCAGAAAGTTTATACCAGGAAAATGCCTTCTCTTCGTCTGCTTTTGTACCGGTGCCATGGTGATAGCATGCACCAAGTTGATATTGCGCGGGGGCATATCCCTCCTCTGCGGCTACCAGAAGATAGTGAAGGGCAGTCCCATAATCATATTTATAGTAGGCTGCCATGCCTTTTGTATAGGAATCTGGCACCCCTATACCTTCATCATACTTTCCATAAATTAGCGTAAAGGGAGTGGGCGTTATGGGGGATGTAGCAGTGACGGTTTCTGAAGGGAGAATAGGAACTGGACTAGAAACAGGAGCAGGAGTGTCTGTTTGAGAAGGTGTTGTGATGTTTGGAGGAGTTTCTATAACTTGCGATGGAGTCGCAGAAGGTACATTTTTTGGTTCGTCGAATAACTTCGGACATAAAAAGATGGTTATGAAGCCGATCACAAAAAGGAGATAAGCAACAATAATGGCAAAGCGGCATTTGCATTTATTAAAAATTGCGAGTTGCTTAGAAATTTTCTCACTATAGTAGATGAAGCTAAAAGCAAGAGTAATAAATAGAAGGCCAACCAGAATGACAATTTTAAATCCAAGAGAAAATTTCGAAGTATCAAAAAACCATTGGAACAGCCCTAGAATAGTACAAACCATACTAATGATGCCAGTTACTAACATTGTGCCCCCCAATATATGTACATATAATAATTACGCAGGACGGAAGCCTAACACATTCAAATGTTTTATAACAGAAGTCATAGATAGTAAAAAGAAGTGTTTTTCAAAGTATATTATAGAGGTGTAACAATATCAAGCAAAAAACATCATTTGGGGGTGATTATTCAGATAAAACTTTGATATGATAATACTCAGTTTGATTTCAGTAAGAAACAGTGTGCTCTAAGGCGAACAAATTCAGAGAGGTTATTGGTCTCTATGCGCAAAATCGTTGTCGTTTCCGACTCGTTCAAGGGGTCGCTGCCGTCCAAACAGATCTGCGAAATCGTTGAGCAGGAGGTTCTGGCGTTCTTTCCCGATTGCGAAGTCATCGGTATTCCGGTGGCGGACGGCGGGGAGGGCACGGTGGACTGCTTCCTCGCGAGCCTGCCGGGCGAAAAGATAACGGTGGAAGTCAACGGGCCGTATTTCGAGCCGATGCAGGCGTTCTATGGGCGCTTTGGCGAGACCGCGGTCATTGAGATGGCGGCGGCGGCGGGACTGCCGCTCGTCGGCGAACGTAAGAACCCCTTGCTGACCACCACCTATGGCGTTGGCGAGCTGATGCGCCATGCGCTGGAGCACGGCGCAAAGCGCCTGATCCTCGCACTCGGCGGCAGCGCGACCAACGACGGTGCCTGCGGCGCGGCGGCGGCGCTCGGCACGCAGTTCTTCGACGCGGAAGGAAAAGCGTTTGTCCCGACCGGCGGGACGCTCTCGAAGATTGCAAAGATCGACAACAGCGAAACAAAACGTCTGCTGAGCGGCGTTTCCGTCACCGCGATGTGCGACATCGACAACCCTATGCACGGGCCAAATGGCGCGGCCTATGTCTTTGCTCCGCAAAAGGGCGCTAGCCCCGCGGACGTTGCGTTTCTCGACGGTGAGCTGGCCGCGCTGGATCAAACCATCTCGCGCGAACTCGGCGCGGAGGTTGCGCTCGTTCCCGGCGCGGGTGCGGCGGGGGCGATGGGCGCGGGCGCGCTCGCGTTCTTCGGCGCGAAGCTTCGGCGGGGCATTGAAACGGTGCTGGACACGGTTCGCTTTGAGGAGCGAATTCAGGGCGTGGACTTCGTCGTCACCGGCGAGGGGAGAATTGACGGACAGAGCCTGCGCGGCAAGGTCGTCATCGGCGTTGCGCGGCGCGCCAAGGCGGTGGGCGTGCCCGTGGTTGCGATTGTCGGGGACGTTGCGGACGACATCGGCGGGGTCTATGACGCGGGCGTTACTGCCGTGTTCAGTATCAACCGGCAGGCGATTCCCGTTTCGGAGGCCAAGAAGCGCAGCGAGCGGGACTACCGGATGACCGTTCAAAACATGGTTCGCCTGCTGCTGGCCGCGCGCGATTTCCGGTAATTGTCCGGTACGTCACCCGCAATGTATAAACACACACCCTGTATTCATTGTATAGAACACTTGATTTTTCCAGAAAATACGGCGTTTTTTCGGATTATCCGACAAAATACAAGTCTGGTTTATGAATAATCAAGATTATATATACTGCATTTTCACCGAACAATGAGTTGCAAAACGGCGGAATCCTGATTATAATCTGCGTAGATGTTGAATGGATAACCATTCAATATTTCCTGTCATTTCCAATGACTCGAACAAAAAAATGGAGGAAAGTCTGAAATGAAGAAGTTAGTAGCGATTCTACTGGCACTCGTTCTCGTCGTGTCCTTTGCGGCATGCGCGGCGCCTGCTGCGACCGACACCCCCGCTGCTGCGGCGGACAAACCCGCTTCCGGCAATCCCGTCGTGAAGGTTGGTATCTACGAACCTGCATCCGGTGATAACGGCGCGGGCGGCAAACAGGAAACCCTTGGCATCGAGTATGCAAACAGCGTCAGCCCGACCGTTGAAATCAACGGAACGACGTATGATGTGCAGCTCGTCAAGGTTGACAACGAGAGCTCGAACGACAAGGCAGCCTCCGCCGCATCCACGCTGGTTTCGGCGGGCGTATCCGTCGTGCTCGGCTCCTACGGCTCGGGCGTGTCCATTGCGGCTTCCCCGACGTTTGAAGCGGCCGGCATCCCCTGCATCGGCATCACCTGCACGAACCCGCAGGTTACCGAAGGCAACAAGCACTATTTCCGCATCTGCTTCCTCGATCCGTTCCAGGGCACCGTTCTGGCGAACTATGCCTACAGCACCCTCGGCGTGAAGACGGCGTACTGCCTCTCCAAGCTGGGCGACGATTACTCCGGCGGTCTCGTGAACTACTTCGTCAAGGCGTTTGAAGCGCTCGGCGGAACCTGCGTGCAGGATACCTTCCCCGATGGCAACAGCGACTTCACGAGCTACATCAACAACGCCAAGAACGGCGGCTGCGAAGTCTTCTTCTCGCCGGTTTCCACCGAAGCCGCGCAGCTGATCATTGACCAGGCGCAGTCCCAGACCCTTGGCATGCCGATCCTCGCGGGCGACACGTGGGACAGCAACGTCATCCTCCAGGCCGCGAAGGGCAAGAGCGTTGACGTCACTGTCACCACCTTCTATCCCGAGGGCGCGAACGCCGAATTCGACAGCGGCTTTAAGACTTGGGTCAATTCCGACGCGACGCTGCTGGCCAACAATGGCGGCGACGACACCGTTGCGGCCGTGACCGCGATGGGTTACGACGCTTACTACTTTGCTCTCGAAGCAATGAAGAAGGCCGCGAGCGTGGAGCCCGCCGCCATCATGGAAGCGCTTTGGAGCACCACCTACGACGGCGTGTCCGGCCCGATCGCCCTCGATCAGGTCAATGGCGACGCGATTCGCAACACCGCGTATGTCAAGCATGCCAACACCGAAACCGGCGCGTGGGACGCCCTGCCCCCGGTTACCATTGGTTAACAAACGCTGACAAGTACGGCGGGGGTTCCGGCCCCCGCCGTACTTTATTCAAGACGCGGGAGTGGGATCGCGTCTGACCAAGACCGGTTTTTCGCACTTTGCGCAGTCTTTGCGCAACAGATGGGAATGCCGATGGACGGCGGTGCCAAAACCGCCGGTTCAAACGGTATGGATGGAGGCAAATCAATGCTCGATTTTTTACACGCCAACCTTTCCTATATTCTTTCGGGAATTTCGGTCGGCGGACAGTATGCGCTCATCGCCATCGGCTATACGATGGTCTATGGCATACTGCGCCTGATCAACTTTGCCCATGGCGACGTGTTCATGTGCGCGGGACTCATGATGGTGTACCTCACGACGGTCCTTCCGGTCACCGTTGCGATTCCGCTCGTTCTCGTAATGACCGTCGCGCTGGGCTTTTTCATTGAGCGCGCGGCCTATAAGCCGCTGCGCACCGCGCCGCGCATGTCCGTCATGATCAGCGCAATCGGCGTTTCGTACCTGCTGCAGAACGCCGCGCTGTATTTCACCGGCGGCCTTGCCAAGGTTTACCCGACCATTCCGTGGCTGAGCAATACGGTCACGATCTGGGGCTCGACCACCAAGATGGTGACCGTCGTCACCCCGATTCTGACGATCGTTCTGGTCGTTCTGCTTTCCCTCTTAATTAAGTATACGAAGGTCGGCATGGCCATGCGCGCCGTCTCGCGCGATTTTGAGACGAGCCGGCTCATGGGCATCAAGATCAACACGGTCATCTCGGTGACGTTCATCATTGGCTCGTTCCTGGCCGCGGTTGGTTCCATGCTGTACTTTACGAATTATGCGTCCGTCACGCCGGTCTCGGGCAGCATGCCGGGATTGAAGTGCTTCATCGCGGCGGTGTTCGGCGGGATCGGCAGCATTCCGGGCGCGGTGATCGGCGCGTTCATCATTGGCATTGCGGAGAACATCATCAAAGGCGGCACGTCGATCTTTGGATTTGGCGGCAGCGGCTGGACGACGTTCTCGGATGCGTTCACCTTCGCGCTGCTGATCATCATCCTCGTCGTAAAACCCACGGGCTTGTTCGGCGAAAAGACGACCGACAAGGCGTAAGGAGGGGACGACATGAAGAAGAAAAGCAAGCTGGAGCTTTGGATCGCGTTTTTCGCGATTACGCTCATCTATGTTGTAGTCGCCATTTTGGAGCAGACGGTGGACTCGAACCACATCATCTTCACCGTGCTGAAAAAGGGCGCAATCTACTCGCTCGTTGCGGTCAGCATGAACCTGCTCAACGGCTTTACCGGCCTCTTCTCGCTGGGGCAGGCGGGCTTCATGCTCATTGGTGCGTATACCTACTCGATCTTCACCATGCCGGTCGAAGTCAAAATGACCGAGCAGGTGTACAAGTACTATGCCAGCGCCATTCATTTTGACACGGGCATCTTCATCGGCCTCATCTGCGCGGGGCTTGCCGCGGCGCTGTTTGCGGCGCTGATCGGCCTGCCGGTGCTCCGGCTCAAGTCGGACTACCTCGCCATCGCGACCATCGGCTTTGCGGAGATCATTCGCGCCATCTTCCAGTGGGATGTGCTGGGTCCCATCACGAACGGCGCAAATGTTATGCGCGAATACCTCGACCTCACCGACGTGAAGATTCCGTTTACGGACATTCCGTTTCCGCCGACGCTGTATGTGTTTCTCGCGGCGGGTGTCTGCATTGCGCTGATCGTGCTGCTCATCAACTCGTCCTACGGGCGCGCGTTTAAGGCGATTCGGGACGACGAGGTCGCGGCGGAGGCAATGGGCATCAACCTCTTTAAGCACAAGGAGATGAGCTTTATCATCAGCTCGTTCTTCGCGGGCGTATCCGGTGCGCTGCTGGCCATGTACCAGTACACCGTGCAGGCGGCGCAGTTCAAGAGCGCAATGACCTACGAAATTTTGCTGATCGTCGTCATCGGCGGCATCGGCTCCATCTCCGGCAGCTGCATTGCGAGCTTCCTCTACATTGCCGCTTCCGAGTGGTGGCTGCGCGGTCTCGACATGGGCAAGTTCCTCGGCATCGAGGCGCCAAACCTTTTCCGCTCCGGATTCCGGCGATTTGTGTTCTCCATCATCATCATGGCGATCGTCCTCTTCTTCTCGAGGGGATTGATGGGCGACAAGGAGATTTCGTTCGGGGGACTCATCAAGCGGTTTAACAAGTCCAAACCTGCCAAAGCGGCGAAGGGAGGCGGTATCGATGCCTGAACACGTTCTGCGCATGGAGCATGTAACCATGCAATTCGGCGGCGTCGTCGCCGTCAACAACCTGTCCCTTGAGGTAAATCAGGGCGAGATCGTCGCGCTCATCGGCCCGAACGGCGCGGGCAAGACGACCGCGTTTAACTGCATTACCGGTATCTACGACCCCACCAACGGGCTGATTCAGTTCAACGACAAGACCATCGTGGCAAACCACCCGCGCGGAAAGATGAAGAAGCTCTACGCGGGCGAATACGCGGACAAATATGTTTCGATGCGCACCGTCGATCCGACGCCGGATATGGTGACCAAACTCGGCATTGCGCGCACCTTCCAGAACATTCGGCTCTGGAAGAGCATGACGGTGTTCGACAACGTGCTCACCGCCAAGCACATGCGCGCCAAGCAAAACGTGTTTACCGCGACGCTGCGCCTGACACATAAGGAAGAAAAGCGCATGCGCGAGGAAACCGCCGCGCTGCTCGAGGAGCAGAACCTGCTGCAGTATGCGGGCGATCTCGCGGTCAGCTTGCCCTACGGCCTGCAGCGCCGCCTGGAGATTGCGCGCGCGCTCGCAACCGACCCGAAGCTGCTGCTGCTGGACGAACCAGCGGCGGGCATGAACCCGCAGGAAACGCAGGAGCTCGGCGAGTTCATCGTTCAGATTAAAAACAAGTACGACCTGACGGTCTTCATGATTGAGCACCATATGGATCTCGTCATGCAGTTTTCTGACCGGATCTACGTCATTGACTTCGGCCGGCTCATCAGCCACGGAACGCCCGCCGTCGTGCAGGCGGATCCGAAGGTCATCAACGCGTATCTGGGGGTGGGCGAATGAGCGAGACAATCTTAAGCATTCATGACTTAAAGGTCAACTACGGCGGCATCGAAGCGGTCAAGGGCATCAGCTTTGACGTGCCCAAGGGCGACATCGTCACCCTGATTGGCGCAAACGGCGCGGGTAAGAGCTCGACGCTGCGCGCCATCGTCGGCCTCGTAAAGCCCAAGGGCGGCACGATCGAGTTCGAGGGCGAGAACATCGCGGGCAAGGACACGACAAACATCGTTGCCAAGGGCATTACGCTCGTTCCGGAAGGGCGCCGCATCTTTCCCGACCTGACGGTGTACGAAAACCTCCGTGTCGGTGCGTATATGCGCTCTGACGACATTACGCCGGACATCAACTGGGTCTACGAACTGTTTCCGCGCCTGAAGGAGCGCTCCTGGCAGCCGGGCGGCACGCTCTCCGGCGGCGAGCAGCAGATGCTCGCGGTCGGCCGCGCGCTCATGAGCCGCCCAAAGCTGATGATGATGGACGAGCCTTCGCTGGGCTTGGCTCCGCTGATTGTGCGCGACATCTTCAGCATCATCAAGGAGATCAACAAGCGCGGCGTAACGATTCTACTCATCGAGCAGAACGCGAACATGGCGCTCTCCACGGCGCACACGGGCTATGTGCTCGAAACGGGGCGCATCACGCTCTCCGGCCCGGGCAAGGAACTGCTCGCCAACGAGGCGGTCAAGGCGGCGTACCTCGGAACCTGATTTGCACCACACAAACAAAGAACCCGACTTCATAAGTCGGGTTCTTATTTTTGTAGTGATGCTATTCTGAAAAAAAGAGATTACTTCTTATCGCTCTTGAGCAGTTCTTCGAGTGTATCCGCCAGACCGTTCAGCCAATCGCCCTCAAAGAGTTCAATCAACCCTGCGTCGCAGGCGGTCGCGAGATCCTTCTGAATTGGCAGTTCGGCAGTTGCGGGAATACTGTATTTTTTCGCGAGATCCGCAATGTTCGTTTCGCCGAACGGATAGATGACCTCTTCGCAGCCGGGGCATTTGACATAGCTCATGTTCTGCACGAGTGCGAGCACGGGAATCTTCATAAGCTCCGCCATGCGCACGGCTTTTTCCACGATCATGCCGACGAGCTGCTGCGGCGAAGTGACGACGATGATGCCGTCCACGGGAATCGACTGGAACACCGTCAGCGGTACGTCGCCCGTTCCCGGCGGCATGTCGATGAACATCACATCCACGCTGCCCCAGAGCACGTCCGTCCAGAACTGTTTCACGGAGCCCGCGATGATCGGCCCGCGCCAGACGACGGGATCGGTCTCCTCTTCGAGCAGCAGGTTCATGCTCATGACCTCAACGCCGGTCTTCGACAGCGCGGGAAAGATCCCTTGGTCGGAACCGCTGGCGCGCTCATGCAAGCCGAATGCCTGCGGAATCGATGGGCCGGTGATGTCCGCATCCAGAATCGCGGTGCGATAGCCCCGGCGGCGCAGCAGAACCGCAAGCAGCGAGGTGATCATAGATTTTCCAACGCCGCCCTTGCCGCTGACAACGCCGATGACCTTCTTGACGTGGGTCAGTACGTGCGGCGCTTCAATCAGGCTTGCGGGTTCGCGGCTGGAACAGCTGGCCGAGCAGCTGGAGCAATCGTGGGTGCAATCTTCCATTTATAATAACGTCCTTTTGCTTGGATTGCCGGTACCCCGGCGTTTTTCATTATACGCGCCACAAGGGACGTGTCAACCGCGCGACGCGCAATTTCCGTGAGGAAGTCACCGCGGCGGGGCAGGGAATTGTGAAGAACGCAGGCGGGATTGTTCGCAATTTGTTGGTTTGGCAATTTTTTCGCGAATATGCTATGATAGCGAGCGAGGGATACGAACATGGCGAACACCAAAACAAACGAGGAACCCAGAGAGGTTCGGCGAATCCGCGTTGCGCGGCGCTCAATGCTGTATATTGTGCGCACGCTGCTGTTGATTCTGCTGGCGGTGATCTTTTGCATCGGCGCGTTTCTAACCGCCGAGCGGATGTCCAATCTCTACATACTAGCTTCCGAGGGCATGGCGCTGCGCGCGGATTGCGTGCTGGCGGACGGCGCGCGAAACGATCTGGAGGAGTATTTCACCCTGACGTTTCTGCAGAACGACCCCGCCATGACGGACACCACCTATTCGAACTATACGATCACGAGCTACAACTACGATCTGACGATCGACAAGATTTCCGTGCTGCCCTGGTCGATGAGCGCGACGGTCATCGCGACCGAGCGCATTTCCATCAAAGGCGAAATCAACGCGGATCAGATTTCCGAAGGGCAGAGCGCGGGCGATTATCCCCCGCCGGAGTGGACGCCCGTTCGTTATAAGATTACGTTTATCAACACGAACGCGCGCTGGTATATCTCCGAACTGACGGTGCTGGAGGAGAATCCGGACCTGTCGAACCTCGGCACTCCGGACATGAACCAATCCCCGATTCCGGCTGCGACGCCGACGCCGAAGCCGACGGACGCACCCACGCAAGCACCATGACCGATTCGCTGTTACCGGCGGGACGTCCCGCCCTCTGCCTCGCACCGATGGCGGGGTTTTCGGATCGCCCGTTTCGACAGCTCTGCCTGGAATACGGGGCGGATCTCGTCACAACCGAAATGATCAGCGCCAAGGGCCTGCGCTACAAAAGCGAGAAGACCCGGGCGCTGTATTTTGCAAAGCCGGAGGATGCGCCGTTTGGCGTGCAGCTCTTTGGCAGCGAGCCGGAGACGCTGGCCAACGCGGTTCCGATTCTGGAGAACGATCTCAGCGGACAGCTGCGCTTCATTGACCTCAACATGGGCTGCCCCGCGCCAAAGATCGCAGGCAATGGCGACGGCAGCGCGCTGATGCTCGACCTGCCGCTCGCGGGGCGCATCATCGAGGCGGTGGTCAACCGCGCGCATGTGCCGGTGAGTGTGAAGTTTCGAAAGGGCTGGGACGCGGCGCATGTGAACGCGCCGGAGTTTGCCCGCGTCTGCCAGGAGAGCGGCGCGTCGCTCGTGACCATTCATGGTCGAACGCGCGAGCAGCAGTATTCCGGCGTGGCGGATCGCGCCTGCATGGCGGCGGTCAAGCGGGCGGTGTCGATTCCGGTGCTGGCCAATGGAGATGTGCATGACGCGAAAAGCGCGCTGGACACGCTAAGCGAAACCGGCTGTGACGGCGTGATGCTCGGCCGCGGCGCGCTGGGAAATCCGTTTGTGTTTGACGAGATTCGTTCTGCGCTGGACGGCAGACCGTACTCGCCTCCAACAGAGCAGGAACGCCGCGAGCTTGCCCTGCGGCATGCGCGCATGGCGCTGGCGGAAAAGGGCCCGCACGCGATGATTGAGCTAAGAAAGCACCTTGGGTTTTACCTGCGCGGCACGCGGGACGCGGCAAAGCTCAGAACCCGCATCAATACCTGTAAAACGCTCGAAGAGCTCGAAGAAATATGGGGTTGACACGACTTTTTTGCACCAATATAATAGGTAAACACGAGGGTGGCGCGCAATTGCGCCGTTCACTCTAGAAGGAGAAACCAAAGATGGCAGATATCTGGCTTACGCCCGAAGAAATCACAAAGCGCGAGGAGCGCCTGGAGTTTCTGAAAACCACCCGCCGTCTCGAGATTGCCGAGCAGCTTAAGATTGCCCGCGCGTTTGGGGATCTCTCCGAAAACGCGGAGTATGACGCGGCAAAGAACGAGCAGGCGAAAAACGAATACGATATCGTACAACTCGAAAACGAGCTCAAGAACGCGAAGGTGATTGACGAGTCGGCAATCGACTACAACACCGTCGGCGTCGGTGCAACGGTAAAGCTCTCCGACATGGCCGATAAAACGAAGAAATACACCTTCCAAATCGTCGGCAGTGCGGAGGCCGATCCGGTCAACGGGCGCATCTCAAACGAGTCGCCCATCGGCAAGGCGGTTCTGGGACACAAATCCGGCGATGTGGTCGAGGTGGTTACCCCCGGCGGCATACTGAAGCTGAAGGTCACGGGAATCGGCAAGTAACGCATACGAAACAAACGGGGGCGAATCAGCCCTCGTGTTTTTTAGTGATCAGGAATGAGGAGAGAGAAGCAATGGAACAACCGACCTTGGATCAGGAAGTTCAGCCGGAATTGACGCAGGAGCAGCTTTCCGAGCTGTTGCAGATTCGCCGGGACAAGCTCAGCGCGCTGCAGGCGGAAGGCAAGGACCCGTTTGCCAATACAACCTACGATGTTTCGCACTTCAGCGCGGATATTCTGAGCGCCGGTGCGCCCGAAGAGGGAACGCGAAAAGAGGTGTCCATCGCGGGACGCATGGTCTCGCGCCGCATCATGGGCAAGGCGAGTTTTGCGCACCTGCTCGACGCGAAGGGCCGCATTCAGGTGTATTGCAAGCGGGACGACCTCGGCGAGGAAGTCTACGACGCGTTCAAGACCTTTGACATTGGCGACGTGGTCGGGGTCAAGGGCTATGTGTTCGTCACCCGCACCGGAGAGATCAGCGTACACGCCGAGTCGATTGTGCTGCTGAGCAAGTCGCTTCGTCCGCTGCCGGAGAAGTTCCACGGGCTCAAGGACCCGGAGCTGCGCTACCGTCAGCGTTTCGTCGACCTGATTGTGAACCCCGAAGTGCGGGATATGTTCCAAAAGCGGAGTCGCATCATCTCCGAAATTCGCCGCCGCATGGACGAGCGGGGATTCATCGAGGTGGAGACGCCCGTGCTCAACACGACGGCCAGCGGCGCTTCCGCCCGCCCGTTCGTCACGCATCATAACACGCTCGATCTCGACATGTACCTGCGCATCGCTACCGAGCTGCACCTCAAGGAATGCATCGTCGGCGGTCTGGAGCGCGTCTACGAGATCGGTCGCCTGTTCCGCAACGAAGGCATGGACGCGATGCACAACCCCGAATTCACGACCATTGAGGCATATCAGGCGTATACGGATTACCACGGCATGATGGAGCTCGCGGAGGACCTGATTTCGCGTTGCAGCCTCGCCGTGAACGGCACGACGCAGATTACCTATCAGGAGATGGATATTGACCTCACGCCGCCGTTTGCGCGGGTGACGATGAACGACGCGGTCAAGCAGGTTACGGGCGTGGACTTCTACGCCTGCGCTTCGGACGAGGAAGCGCGAGAGAAGGCCAAGGCGCTCAAGATGGAGGTCAAGGACAAGACCGCGAGCAAGGGCAAACTGCTGGCGGAGGCGTTTGACGCGTTCGTCGAAGAGACACTGATTCAGCCGACGTTCATCATTGACTATCCGGTGGAGATTTCGCCGCTGAGCAAGCGCAAGCCCTCCGCGCCGCACATTACGGAGCGCTTTGAGCTCTTCATTGGCGGTCACGAGTACGCAAACGCGTTCTCCGAGCTCAACGACCCCGTCGATCAGCGCGGGCGGTTCGTCCAGCAGGCACAGGAACGTGCCAAGGGCGACGACGAAGCAATGATGATTGACGAGGACTTCTGCCTCGCGCTGGAATACGGCATGCCCCCGACGGGCGGCATCGGCATTGGCATCGACCGGCTGGTCATGCTGCTGACCAACGCCGCGAGCATTCGGGACGTGTTGCTCTTCCCGACCATGAAGCCAATTAAGTAAACACGCCGGGGATATGCCTTAACACAGCATATCCCTTTCTTTATCATGTGTGACGAGGAATGGGGGGGTTATATGGAGCAACTGACGAAACCGCGGACGGAGCGAATACCGGGTCTTGATTTGCTGAAAGCCGTCGCCATTCTGTTGGTTGTGTTCGTGCACGACAACGACAGCTTCATCGACTTTTTGGCAAAGCCGGACGTGTGGACCTTTTCGAATTACGGACTTTACGCGCTGATTGCCCTCTGCGTGCCGATTCTGTTTCTGGTCAACGGTGCACTCGTTATGAACAAACCGTTCGAGGCGAAGCGGTTCTTTCAAAAGACGGTCAAGATTGCCTTGCTCACCGTCATATGGGGCGTGTTAACGCTTGCGGCGCTCATGCTGCTGTACGGGGACACCTTCTCCATCGGTACGTTCCTACGGGATCTCTGGTACTGGAAACAGGATTACATCAACCACCTCTGGTTCTTTCAGACGATGGTCATGATCTACCTGTTCCTGATCGTACTCATTCCCGCGTGGCAGTCAAAGACGGATGCATTCCGCATCTTCTTTCTCTGCCTTCTGGTGCTGACGGCGGGAAACGCGCTCCTGCTGGCGGGCGCAAACGTGTTTCAGGCAGTGTTCCGAATTGACGTCATACAAGGACAGTTCAATTTCTTTAATGAGTTCAATCCGTTCATTGGCAACTTTGGGTACTCCTTTGCCTACGTGCTCCTCGGCGGCTGGATGTTTGCCAATCTGGAGCGCTTCCGCACGAAGCGTTGGCGGGCCATTGCGCTTGGTGCGTTTCTGGCGGCAATGCTGCTGTTCATCGGGTACGGCGTACTGCTGAGCTACAGTAAGGGAGAGAGATACCTCTTTGGAACGGTGGACTACGGATCGATCTTTGCGTTTGTCGCAACGGCAAGCCTGTTTGTGCTCTCGCTTGGCTATTCGGGAAACGGGTTCTTTGGCAGAGCGGTGGCGCTGGTCGGTCGAAACACGATTGCGGTCTACCTGCTGCACCGTATGGTCAGCTTTCTGATCTGGCGTTATCTATACGGAATTTCGCATCTCGTCGTATTTAGCCTCGCGGTTTCCGCCGTTACGGTTCTGCTCTGCGCGCTGGCGGGCGAAGGACTGCGACGGATTCCCGGCATTCGATGGCTGTTTTCCATATAGTGTCTACTGCTGAAAACCGCCGCCTTCGGGAGGCGATTTTTGCGTTTTGAGGCCATTTTAAAAATGAAATCAAAGTATATTGAAAAACGGAGAAAACGAGAGTCTTAGAACAAACGAGCAGGTTATTCTTGAATGAATACGGATATTACAGGAATTTTACAGAAATTTGACGATAATGCTTGGGTAAGCGCTTTGTCTTGAGCTCGTTCCGCTGTTATACTAACAAAGCTGTCGCACGAGACAACCGAAACAAACACGGCGGCGCGGGCCAAAGCCGGTTCGGCTAAGACCCGGAGCACCTTGAAAACTATATAGTGCAAGAAGAAACAACAAGCCAGTAATTCTGAGGCAAGGGCACCGGAAGGTGCTTAAGTTAAGGAATGAAATAACGCAACGAATTTGAGTAAGCGTACAAAAGTAAGTGAGCAAACGAG
>JAYFPQ010000040.1:0-9224 GCA_034927595.1 Christensenella sp. | reverse complement strand
GCATGCTGATCAAGGGCATCAACCAGCAGCTCACCGACGCGCACCCGGTTTCCTGCACGAACATGGAATTCATGAAGATTGCCAACGGCAAGGTTGGCGGCGTGATTCCGAACCTCGCGCTGTACATGATCGTCATCGGGCTGCTCGTCTACGCGCTGTTGCGCTACACGAGCTATGGCCGAAACCTCTACGCGCTCGGCGGCGATTACGACGTGGCTAAATACTCCGGCATCAACGTCGTAACCACCAAGTGGGTTGCGTTCGTGCTCAGCGGCGCGCTGGCGGCGGTTGCGGGCGTGCTGCTTTCTAGCAAGCTCAACACGGGTTCGAGCATCTATGGCGACGACACCGCGCTGATGGTCAACTGCGGCGTCGTGGTCGGCGGCACGAGCTTTGCCGGCGGCGTCGGCGGCGTCTGGCAGAGTTTCATCGGCTTGATGGTGCTGCAGCTGTTGACGAACTGCATGAACATGCTCGGCATTGCGCCGTACCTCCAGCAGGTCTGCCAGGGCGTCGTAATCGTCGCGATCATCTGGCTCGACTGCTTTGGTCGTAAGCGCAAACGCGAGGACGTTTAACAAAACGCTGCTTTCAGCCGTTCTTCTGCGGAAGAAGACGAACGTCAGAGAGAATTATTCCAAATTAAGTACTTCAAAACCTTCTTCATCCGTGTTTGATTCCCTCCTTCCTCGAACGCAAAACCGCCGGTCTGGCCCGGCGGTTTTGCTGTGTTTATAGGTGAACGAAGACGGTTGCTACTTCATCTGCGAACTGCGAAACTCGTTTGCGGCGCGATTCATCGCGAGGAACCCTTCCACCGGAACATAGTCCGGAATGGAGTTGCCGCTGCCAAGCGCGAAGCCCTTGTGCCCAATGCTCTCCTCGATGGTGCGAAACACGATGGATCGAATCTCCGCCTCCGTGCGCAGGCAGAGAACGTTCATGTCGATTCCGCCGAGGTTGCAGATGCGGTCGCCATAGAGTTCTACCCAGGTGGAGAAGGGCGCGATGGCGTCCTCGTTCGAATGCTTACCATCGATGCCGGTCGCGATGATATCCTCCATCACCGGAAAGATTCGCCCGCAGGAATGCAGCAAAAACGGACGCCCCGCGTCGTGCGAAATCTGCACGATGTCGCGGTAGACGGGCAGGACAAGGTTGCGAATATCCGCGTAGGAGATCAGCGTGTTGCTTTGAAAGCCAAGGTCGTCCCCCATGCGAAAGACGCAGTAGGCGGCGGAGTAGTCCTTTGCAAAACGCTTCCAGATGGCGCGGTAGAGGTTGCCAACGGCGGCGAAAAGATCGTCGTACAGCTCCGGATCATCGTCCGAAAGATAGCAAAGGTCCATGTAGCCCGTGATGTCTTCGACGGTTTCAAACACGCCGTAGCCCGGGCCGCCGACGGCGCGCATGTTCTCTGGCATCGCCTCGGCAAGCAGATCAAAGTAGGCTCCGTTCTGTTCGAAGTACCAGTTCGGGATTTGCTCCCAGGGATAGCGGTCAAAGTCCTCGCGGTTGCGAATGACGCCGGGCACATGCCCGCGCAATGAACCGCTGCCAGGCATGGACTGCGGAATGCCGCGCTCAAACGAAACGGTGTCGTAGCCGTGTGTTCGCCAGAAATCGATGTATCGTTGGAAGAACAGCTTCTTCTCCTCGGTCGTTCCGTCGAGAAGCCGGCAGAGCTCCTGACCCGTCGCTTTCTCCATAAACGGCGCATCGATGTGGTGCTCGTAGATCGGCATGCGCTCCGGTGTTTGATTATACATTGCCTTAACAAAGTGGGTGTAGTTCGGCTCGATTTTCATTTCCATCCCATCCTTATGTACGACGTAGTCTGATCGTATCAAACGCCGTTCGATTTGTAAATAGCCCCAAATGAGCGGAAGTTCGCGCAAAGAGTCAAACGGATCGAGCAGGAACGTAAAAGATATCGAAAATAACATTTGACAAACCGATTTGATCTTAATACAATGAATTAAGTAAAACAAATCAACCGATGCTCTTTCGTTATTGCGACAGCTGGTGACCCCCGATCGTGTCGTAAATCTAAAAATCGAGGCAGAAAATGGCCACTCGCAACATCAACAACGAAATAATGAAAGAGAACAACTCCAAACTCGTGATGGACGTCATTCGCCGTCGAAAGAATATCTCCCGAACGGAACTCGCGAAGCGAATCGGCATGACCCAGGCGTCGGTCACAAACATTGTCAACAACCTGATTCAGCGTGGTTTTTTAATTGAGACCGGCGAAGCGGAGTCCAACGGCGGCCGCAGACCGATTTTGCTGGACATCAACCCGAACGCGGGTTACGTGGTTGGAATCAATCTTACCGCTACCGCGCTCTACTGCATCGTAACGGATTTCTCCGCCAACATTCTGGTTTCGGAGAACGAGGAAGTCGACGTCGAACGCGGCGTCCATGCGATTCTGGAGCAGGTCATCGAGCTGGCAAAGCGCTGCATTGCCGCTTCCGGCGTGAGCAAGGACCGAATCCTTGGCGTCGGCATCGTGTCCGCAGGTCCGTATGATTACGAAAGCGGCGTTATGATCAACCCGCCGAACTTCAAGGGCTGGGACAATGTTCACATCAAGGAGATCATCAGCAGCGCGCTGGAGCTTCCCGTCCTGTTTGAAAAGGAAACACCCGCCGCGGCGCTGGCGGAATATTGGTTTGGCGACGCTTCCCGCGCGCGCAGCCTGTTTTTGATCAGTATTTTCGACGTTGGCATCGGCGGAAGCCTGGTGCTCGACGGAAGAGTCTATCACGGTTTCAAAGGCGGTGCCGCCGAAATCGGGCACATGACCATTGACCCGGCCGGCAAACAATGCGCCTGCGGCAACTTCGGCTGCCTCGAGACCATGGCGGATGGGCGCGCAACCACGGAGCACTACCGCCGCACCCTCAAGCTGGATCATCTGGAGATGCAAAAGCTCGGCGTGGACGATATTTCCAAGGTTGATCTGCACTTTCTGCAGCAGCGGGCGGCGCAAGGGGACGAACTCTGCGTGCGGGAGCTCGAGCGAAGCGCAAACTACATCGGCATTGCGCTGCAGAACGTCATTCAAATGTACAGCCCGGATACCATCGTGATGGCGGGAGAGTTTGTGGACAACAGCAATCTGCTCTCCGAGCGAATCATCCGCACGGTCAAGGGGCGGCACTACTTCAGCCACATGCCGGAGATCAAGATCTACCGAAGCAGACTGGGAGCAACCATCTTCCCGCTCGGCGGCGTTGCCCTCGTGTTGCAGAAATACTTCAATATGTAAGTTCGGCGAAATCCCAACAAAAGATCAAAGAAAGACCAAATCAGCCTATTCGAAGCGCATCAAACGCGCAATCATCTGGAAAAAACCGCAACGAATCCCAAAAGAAACGAATTCTGAAATCATTGCGTACCGCAAGGATATCCCATATAGCCATAAACTAAATACAATGAATTAAGTAAGTAACGGAGACAAATAGACATGAAGAGATCGGAAGTCGAAGCGCACATTGCCTGGGCAAAGAAACTCATTGACGACACGGGGTGCACACTGCCCTCATTTGCATACTGGACGTTGGACGAATGGCGCGAAAAGGGCAGCCTGACGAGCGGCATGAAGAAGGTCATGCTCGGTTGGGACGTAACCGACTATGGCATGGGCGACTTTTCCAAAATTGGTAACGTACTGTTCACCGTGCGCAACGGCAGCCTGCGCGAACCCGGTGTTGGAACACCGTATGCGGAAAAACTGATTCCAATTCTGGATGGTCAGCGCCTGCCGATGCACTGCCACCATAGCAAAACCGAGGATATCATCAACCGCGGCGGCGGCGTGATGTTTATGAAGCTCTACAATTCTCTGCCGAGCGGCCAGCCGGACTTTGTAAGCGACGTTACCGTGTTGTCCGACGGGCTGCCCATCACCGTGAAGGCGGGCGAAGAGTTTTACGTGACCCGCGGCAACAGCCTCTCGCTCACGCCGGGCATGTACCACATCTTTGGCGCCAAAGCAGGCGCGGGCGATCTGGTCGTCGGCGAAGTATCGTCCATCAACGACGACAACACCGACAACAATTTCTATGAGAACGTTCAGCGTTTTGTCGAGATTGAAGAGGATGTGCCCGCAACGGTCGTTCTCTGCAACGAGTACGAAAAACTGCTCTGATTCCGCCGCGCGAGTGCGCCGCTCCAGCTTGGAAATTAAATTTCCCGAAGAGGGAATGAGCCGATAGGCATATTAAAAGGAGGAAGAAACAATGAAGAAGAACTTGTTGGTTGTGATCTCGCTGCTCCTCGTGTCCGCCATGGTGTTTGGCTGCGCTCCCGCCGCGCAGACGGCCGAAGCACCCGCCGCGGAAGCGCCGGCTACCGAAGCCGCAACCGAAGCGCCCGCTCCCGAGAAGGAAATCGTCGTGGCCGGCGTTGTGTTCCAGGACGACCAGTTCATGAACATGCTGACCAAGGGCTATCAGGATGCCGCTGCGGATGCAGGCGTAAAGTGCCTCACCGACAACACGCAGAATGACCAGGCCAAAGAAGTTGAACTGATCAACACCTACCTCGCGCAGGGCGTCAGTGGCATCGCCATCGCGCCGCTGTCCTCCGATGCATCCGTTGCCGCACTGAAAGCGGCCGATGAACAGGGCATGAAGGTTGCTATCACGAACATCAACCTCACGAACGCGCCGTTCATCGTTGGCGGATACACCTCCGACGACTACACGAACTGCCAGCTGGTTGGTGAAGTTGCCGCGAAGATCCTCAAAGAGCACTATGGCGACAAGACCCTCAAGATCGCGGTCGTCCAGTTTGCTTCCCTGCTGCCGGAAATCTCCGGTAACCGCGTGAAGGGCTACCTCGAAGCGCTCACCGCTGGTGGCGTGAAGTACGAAGTCGTTGCCGATCAGGATGCCTGGATGCAGGACACCGCGCTTGCAACCGCCGATGCAATCATCACCGCGAACCCGGATCTCGACGCGATCATCGCCGTGAACGACGGTGGCACGATCGGCTCCGCGCAGGCGGTTGTCAACGCCGGCAAGTCCGAGCAGATTCTCGTATTCGGTCATGACGGTTCCGAGCAGATTGCCAGCATGCTTCTCGACGATGCCAACCCGCTGCAGGCGGTTATTGCGCAGGATCCGTACGGCCAGGGCTACAACGCCATGTCCGTTCTGATTAAGGCCATCAAGGGCGAAGACATCTCCGCAACGCAGGGCAAGTGCCAGTTCCTGCCGGGCATCGTCCTCTCCGTTCTGGACAAGGCTGCCATCACCGCATGGGTTGACACCAACTACCCTGGTTAAGTAACATACACTTATACAGACGTATCAAAGCGGGGAAGAACTCGTTTCTTCCCCGCTGGATTGAACCAACGCACTCCCGATGAAAGGCTGACCCCAATGGCAATTTTACGCACAGAACATCTGTCCAAGGATTATCCGGGTTGCCGCGCGCTCGACGACGTAACCGTCAGTTTCGAAAGCGGCAAGGTGAACGCTCTGCTCGGAAAGAATGGCTCCGGCAAATCGACGCTCGTCAAGTGTTTCTCCGGCGCAATTCGTCAGAGTGCGGGCGAATTTTATCTGGATGATCAGAAATGCTGCTTCTCGAAGCCGACGGAAGCCTATAGCCACGGATTCGCCACGGTGTATCAGGAGATGAGCCTCGTTTCCGGCCTGACGGTCACGGAAAACATCTTTCTTGGCAGAATGCCGAAGAAGGGCGGCCTGATCGACTGGAACAAGGCGCATGCCGACGCGAAGAAGATGCTGGACATGATGAAGGTCAACATCAACCCCAAAGAGATTGTTTCCCGGCTCTCCATGTGGCAGTGCCAAGTGGTGGAAATCACAAAAGCGATGAGCTTTCGCCCCAAAGTGCTCATGCTGGACGAACCAACCTCCGCGTTGGCGTCCAACGAAATCAACATTTTATTCGACGTGATTCGCGAACTGAAAAAGCAAGACGTCATCATCATCTACATCTCGCACAAATTACACGAAATTCCGCAAATAGCCGATACCGTGACGGTGCTCCGCGATGGGCAAATGATTGGTAAGGTAAATATAGAAGACGTTCAGCACAAGGACATCCTGAGCATGATGTTTGGCAACGTTGCCATTCGCAATCGTCCGGCGGACATCGTGCCGACGGATGAAGTTGTGCTCAAGGTGGAAGAACTGAGCCGCGAAGGAAAATTTGAACACATCAGCTTCGAGCTGCATAAGAGCGAGGTGCTCGGCATCGCGGGCATGCTCGGCTCCGGCCGAACGGAACTGCTCAAGTCCATCTTTGGCGCGGATCCCTACGACAGCGGGTCGATCTACGTCAATGGCGTTCCGGTCAAGAAGAACGCCTCTCCGATTACAATGAAAAAGCATGGCCTTGGCCTCACCCCGGAGGATCGCAAGCAGGAAGGCCTGATTTTGATCCACTCCATTCGGGACAACCTCTGCTACGCGAGCATGTCCCGCACCGCGAAGGGCTGGCTGGAAAACAAGCGTATGCGCGCCGAGATTGCCGACGAGCAGGTGAACGGCCTGCAAATTAAGGTGCCGAGCGTCAAAGCCAGCGCCGGTTCGCTCTCCGGTGGAAACCAGCAGAAGGTCGTTGTCGGCAACTGGCTGAACACCCAGCCAAAGATCATGCTCTACGACGAACCGTCTCGCGGAATCGACGTTGCCGCGAAACAGCAGATTTTTGAAATCATGTGGGAGCAGTCCAAACAGGGCATTTCGACGATCTTTGTATCGAGCGAACTGGAAGAACTGCTGGAGACCTGCAACAGGATTCTCATCATGAGCGACGGCAAAATCACAGGCGAAGCCATACCCGAAGATTTGTCGGTCGAAGCCTTATACTCAATGTGCATGGAGGATTGAACATGTTTAGCGATATCAAACGATTCAATAGCCGGAGCGTAAAAAACTTCGTGCTGGATCACATCATCGAAGTGCTGCTCATCGTTCTCGTGGTGGTGATGTCCCTCGCTTCGAAAACGTTCTTCACCTGGCCGAACTGGGCCAACATCTTCCGGAACATGTCGATGAAGGGCGTCATCGCCTTCGGCATGACCATGGTCATCATCGCTGGACAGATCGATCTTTCCATCGGTTCGACCGTTGCGCTCAGCGGCGTCATCATTGCCCGCTGCTGCCGCGACCTGCCGGATCTATTGGGGGTTTCGCTGACGGTTGCCTGCATCCTCGGCATTGTCCTTTCGTTTGTGGTTGCGATTCTCATGGGCGTTGTGCACGGCTATGCGCAGCATAAGTTCGGAATGCCTTCCTTTATCGTAACGCTCGCCTCGCTCAACCTGCTCTACGGCGTTGCCGGTATGCTCAGCGGCGGCTTCCCGATTGCAAACGAGTTTCCGGATTGGTTCAATAAAATCGGGACCGGCAAAATCGGCGACGCGCAGGGGTTGCCCATTCCGGCCGTGATTCTGCTGGTGGTATTCGTTCTCTTCTACTTTATTATGAATTATACGACCACGGGCCGCTCAATCTACGCGGTCGGCGGCAATCCGGAATCCGCGCGCCTTTCGGGTATTAACGTTTTAACGACGAAGATCATCGTGTTTGCCTCCGTGCAGTGCATGTGCGTCATCGCCGGAATGATCAACAGCGCGCAGGTCATCGCCGGTTCCTACAGCTTCGGCAGAGGCTGGGAGGTGGACGTCATCTCCGCGGTCGTCATCGGCGGCACGAGCATGCTCGGCGGAATCGGCAAGGTTTGGGGGACGCTGATCGGCATCATCTTCCTCGGCGTCATCGTAAACGGCATGACCATTCTCAATCTCGATATTTACGCGCAGTTTGTTGTGCGCGCGGTACTGATGTTCTTCGCGGTTATGGTTGCGACCTTCCGCGCCAAGGCGAAAGCATAAGAAAGGGGTACACGATGAAGGAGATGACCTCGCTCGAACGCGTCCGTGCGGTGCTCAACGGCGAACTGCCGGATCGCGTGCCCGTCATTCCACAGGGTTTCATGTTCTGCGCGGCAAACATTGGCACCAAGATCGGGCTGATCAACCGCGATCCGAAAAAGATGGCGGAGTCGCAGATTCGCACGCAGGAGCAGTTTGGCTACGACGGCTGCGTCATCGACGTGGACGACGCAACCCT
Organism: Christensenella sp.; assembly: GCA_034927595.1. GTDB lineage: Bacteria > Bacillota > Clostridia > Christensenellales > CAG-138 > UBA7703. The sequence goes on along the minus strand of JAYFPQ010000040.1, from coordinate 1,101 downwards.
TGCGGAAGCCTGCGGCGCACGGGCGTTGTTTCGCGAAGACGGCGTTGCCATTGTCGACGAGGAGCACCCCGCTCTGGAGGATCTGCGCGACATCGACAGCCTAACCTTGCCCGATCCCTACCGTTCCGGCCGTCTGCCGGAATGGCTGGAGACGACCAAGCGGATTATGGACGCGGTTGGCGACCATGTGTTCGTGATGGGACGCGCGGATCAGGGGCCGTTTGACCTGCTTTGCCTGCTGCGCGGTGCTCAGGATTTCATGATGGATCTGATCACCGAAGAGCCGGAGGTCATTCAGCACGCGCTGGAATGGACGACCAAGGCGCACATCATCTTTGCCAATGCCATGCTGGAGATTGCCCATTGCACCAGCATGGGGGACTCCTATGCGGGTCCGAATCTGGTTTCGCCCGCAACCTACAAAAAGTTTGCACTGCCCTATGAGCAGCAGGTGGTGCAGGCGGTGCAGACGAGCACGCGGCCATACTCGATTCACATCTGCGGCAACACAACAAAGATCATCGATCAAATGGCGCTGACCGGCTCCAAGATTCTCGAAGTGGACTGGCAGATGGATATGGGGCAGGCGCGCGCGGCGGTGCCCGAGCATGTTGTGCTTATGGGCAACATCGACCCGAGCGATCCGCTCGTGCAGGGCACGCCGGAGGACGTTGACCGCAAGGCAAAGGAGATCATCGAAAAAACCAGAGGCCGCGGGTTGATTTTGAGTTCGGGGTGCGCCATGGGGGCGAACACCCCGCCGGAAAACGTTGCGGCAATGGTTGCTGCGGCAAAGAAGTACGGAACACACGAACAACTCCTGCGCATGCAATAAGAATCGAATAGAAAAGGGCGAGGGAAATCCCCTTGCCTTTCTTCTTAGGCAGTGACCAGAATACGGAATCGTCCAGACGACGAAAAGGACACGATATGAATCAGAACGAATGGAACAAGAAAATCGGCCATCTTCAGCAGCTCGCGAGCATTCGAAAGGTGCGCTATGAGGGCGACGCGGCAGATCAGCAAACGGCGTATCTGGTGGAAAACGGTAAGCTCGGCTTTACGGTTGCCGCCTCGCTCGGCATGGATCTGGCGGACTTG
>JAYFPQ010000033.1:0-5733 GCA_034927595.1 Christensenella sp. | reverse complement strand
GGAGGCGTACATCGACCGTGCGCTCAAGGCGTTTGGCAAGGACGGGCTGGTGCTCGTTCAAAACGAAACGAACCTGGTCGGAACGATCATAGAACGCGCGCGCGAGCGGGGTTTGCAGGTTGCGATCAACGCCGCGCCGATGGACGACAAGGTGCTTGCCTATCCGCTGGAGCTGGTGGACTGGCTGATCGTCAACGAAATTGAAGGCGCGGCGCTGGCAAACGGCGCGAACGAGGCGGACATTCTGCCGACGCTGCGGGCGAGATATCCGAAGTTGAACGTGCTTCTTACGCTCGGCAAGCGCGGCGCGGTCTGCATCCGCAGCGGCGAAGAGGCGAACATTGGCATCTTCGACGTGCCGGTGGTGGACACCACGGCGGCGGGCGATACGTTCCTTGGCTATTTTCTCGCGCAGGTGCTTTCCGGCGCGAGCATTGGCGACGCGCTGACGCTCGCTACCGCCGCGTCGTCACTCTGCGTGCAGACGATGGGCGCGGCGGACTCCGTGCCGCGTCGAGCGGACGCGCAACGGGCGCTGGAATCGGGCGCGCTGGGCGAACTCGGTGAATGGGGAGGCTGGCGATGACAAACGTACTCTATATCGACTGCTGCATTCGCGGCGAGCAGAGCCGCACGCGAAAGCTCGCGGACGCGTTTCTCTTCGTGCTGTCGCAGCGCGCGGACATTTCCGTCGACCGGCTGACGCTGATGGACGAGCCGCTCGTTCCGTTTCAGAACGGGTTCTTCTGGCAGCGCGAGCGCCTGCTCGAGCAGGGCGAACTCGACCATCCGCGCTTTCGCTATGCGCATCAGTTTCAGCAGGCGGATCGAATTGTGATTGCCGCGCCGTTCTGGGACTTGAGCTTTCCGGCGCTACTGAAAGTCTACATCGAAAACCTTTGTGTGCAGGGCATCACCTTCGACTGCGACGAATCCGGTACGCATGGGGTCTGCCGCGCGAAAAATATGCTGCTGTTGACCACGCGCGGCGGCGCGCTGGAGGGAAGCCCGCTGGACAACGGAACAAAATACCTCGGTGATATGGCGAAGTTCTTTGGTATTCCCTCGTTTGCCTATGTCGCGGCGGACGGGCTCGATCTTGGGCTCGAACCGGTGGAGGCGATTCTCGCGCGCGCCATTGCGCGGGCACAGGCGCTTGCGGAGACATTCTAGTTCGATGGATCGATGAGTGAGGCGGAATGAGACTAACGGTTTTAATCGACAACAACACCTATATCGACGAGTACTACCTCGGCGAGCCCGCGGTGAGCGATTTGGTGGAGGACGGCGACCGCGCAATACTGTTCGACGCGGGGTATTCGGACGCGTTTTTGACGAACGCGGCGCGCATGAAGCGGGATTTGAACCGCGTGACGGACATTGTGCTCTCCCATGGGCACAACGACCACACGGGCGGCCTGCCCGCGTTCTTTGAGCGGTTTAAACAGCCCGTTCGGCTGCATGCAAATCTCAAGGCGTTTCTGCCAAAACGCGAAAACGGCCTCGACGTTGGTTCGCCGCTGCCGTTTTACGAGTTGCCCAAATGGGTGGAAGCCAAGCTGAGCCGCAAACCCGCCCAGATCAGCGAGCATGTCTGGTACCTTGGCGAGATTCCGCGCGTCTATTCGTTTGAGGCAGATCGCGCGGTCGGCGAAACGCTCTCCTCCTGTGGTTGCTGCTGGGAGGAGGATCGCCTGCCGGACGACACCTCGCTTGCGTTGGACCTGCCGGAGGGGGTATTCGTGGTAACGGGCTGCGCACATTCTGGCGTGTGCAACACGGTCCGGTACGCAAAGGAAGTTTCAGGAAAAGATCGCGTACTCGGCGTGCTCGGCGGATTTCATCTGTTCGAGACGGGCGCAGTGCTGGATCAGACGATCGAGACGCTGCGCGTGCTTGGCGTCGAGCGGGTGTACCCCGCGCACTGCACGTCGCTTGCGGTCAAGAGCGCGTTTGTCGGCGCGTTTGAAACGCGCGAGGTCGGCGTCGGCCTCTCGCTCGACTGGTAGATAAAGAGCATCCGAAATAAGAAACAAGGACGGCGCGGGTACTCCGGCCGTCCTTGTTTGTTGTGTGATGCTGCTTGTTATCCGCGCAGTGCTTGCAACAGAGAGGTCAGGTGCGTGTATTGCCAGGCGCGCTCTTCCAGCGTGTCCGGCGCGGATTTGGCCGCGTAATCGGCCGCGGCGACCGCATGGGTAATCACGTGCGCCGCTGCGGCGGCGTGCCCCGCGCTGCGAATGGCAAACTGCGCGGAGGGTATGGCGGTCTGGCGCGCGGCGGCGTGCGCTTCGAATGCGGCTTTTCGGGCCTCCCCAACGGAGACAAACCCGTCCGCCCACCCACGACCGGCCAGAATGGCGGCGTAAGCGCGCTGGTCTGCCGTTGCGCGCTTGCAGGCGCGCTCCGCGCAGTCGCAGGCAAACCGAACAACGGAGCGTTGGTTGAGCAGTTCAAACTCCGCCTTGAGCATCGTAATGTCCGCTGCGGACCAGCTGGGTTTGATGAACATTGCCCGATCCATGGATGCGCGACCTCCTATTCCAACGAGTACGTGTGAAAACGGATGAAAACAGGAATCGTTTTTATGATTATAACACGAGGTGAAAAAAAGGAACACTGCCGTGATAAATATACATGCCGTGTATGTTCAAAAGTGAGCGGTTTTAGCGGCGTTTCACAGAAAACGCGGGTGGAACAGATGCATAAAACGTAAACTGCGGCTTTCAGCGGGAGGGCGTGCGCGTCGAAATCCTCTGTGCCCGCTTCCGAAACGTGCGCAATTTTGTTATACTGATGTTACGGATCGAACGCGGGAGGATCGTACGCATGCCGGATTCCCTTTCGAGCAAACGCGCCCTTGCGGAAGCGCTCAAGCGGCTCATGGCGAAGCAGTCGCTCGATAAAATCACCGTCGGGGACATCTGCAACGCCTGCGGCATGAGCCGAAAGGGGTTTTATTACCACTTTCGGGACAAATATGACCTCGTGAACTGGATCTTCTATTCGGAGTTCGTCGTTGGGCTCTACGAGCGGCCGGAGGAGAACGTCTGGACGTTTTACGAGAACATCTGCACGTATTTCAGCGAGAACCGTCCGTTTTACCTCAACGCGTTTGCGATTCAGGGGCAGAACTCGTTTTCGGACTATTTTTGCGAAATCATCCATCCGCTCGCTCGCGCGCGGTTGAAGGCAACCTTTGGCGAGGGAGCGGATCATGACTTTTACGCAACGTTCTTTACGGACGCGTTTCGCGCTTCGCTGGAGCGCTGGCTGCGCGAACAGAGCGACATTCCGCCGCACGAGTTCGTTCGGCTGATCAAGCGCGCGGCGCTGGCACTCGGGCGCGAATATGAGCAGGGGCTTTCCAAAGACTGCCGCGAATAGCGTGGCAAGGGAGTCAGAAATTCGATTGAAACAACACTGGAGGAGCCGATTATGGACCTGATTACCGATACGCGGGCGCTGATGATCGTCAAACAGCTCTTGGACAACACGTCCACCGTGAAGCCGATTCTAAATCCAACGCCGCAGAAGCCAAAGTTTGTGCCTTCTCCGATTCAAAAACCGTTTGTCCGCTCGCTGCCGGAGTCGCAGGGCGTTTCTTCGACGCAGGTTTCCGCGTTTCTCAACGCGCTCAAGGACGACCCCACGCTGGACATGCATGGCGTGCTGATCCTCAAAAATGGAAAGATGATTGCGGAGGCGGCCTTTGGTGCCTATGACCAGAAGGTCTGGCACATTACGCATTCCGAGTGCAAGTCCATCACCGGCCTTGCGATCGGCATGCTGATTGACGAGGGCAAGCTCTCGCTGGATGACCGCGTCATCGACATCTTCGCCAGCCGTGTGAGCAAGATCAACCAGCTCACGCACCGCAACATGACCATCAAGCACCTGTTGACCATGACGAGCGGGGTCACTTTTAACGAAGCCGGGTCGGTCACGGAGATGGACTGGGTCAAGTGTTTCCTCGAATCCGTGGTGCTCAAGGAGCCGGGCACTAGCTTTCAGTACAACAGCATGAACACCTACATGCTCGCCTGTGCCATCAAGCAGATCACCGGGCAGGGACTCGTGGACTACCTGAAACCCCGCCTGTTTGAACCGCTCGGCATTTCGAATTTCTTCTGGGAAACCTGCCCAATGGGAAACGAGAAGGGCGGCTGGGGGCTCTATATCCTGCCGGAGGACATCGCCAAGATCGGCCAGCTCGTGCTCGACGGCGGCAAGTTCGAAGGAAAGCAGCTAGTGTCCGAGCAGTGGATCGCCGAAGCGACGCGCGCGCAGGCGCAGCCGCCGAAAACGCTCGGCAACTACGACTATGGCTACCAGATATGGGTTGGGCGAAACGAGCGCTCGTTCCTGTTTAACGGCATGTTTGGGCAGAACGTCATGGGCTATTTCGACAGCAACATTTTGCTCGTTTCCAACGCGGGCAACAACGAGCTCTTTCAGCAGAGCAACTATTACGAGCTGGCCAGTCGCTTCTTCGGCGGGCAGAAGGGCGCGGACGAAGCAAGCAGAATTCTCAGCTTGTCCGGCGCGGGCGCGCTGCAGAGCGCGAAGAAACACCTCGCCTGTGTGCTGGAGCCGCCCAAGACCGCCCTGTTTGGCGATCTGTTTGAGTCCCGCCAAAAGCTCGAACTCAAGGAAATCTGCAAGCGCCTGGACAATCGTGCCTATTTCGCCGCGGGGGACAAGCGCGCCGCGCCGGTCGGCATTTTGCCGCTCTACGCGCAGACACTGCAAAACAACTTTACCAAAGGGCTGCACGCAATTTCGTTCACCTGGCGCGACAACACGCTTTCGATGATTGTGGACGAAACGGACGAGCGGCACGTGCTGCCCATTGGGTTTGACGAGCCCGCGCGAACCGACTTTACCACGCACGGCGAGGTCTACGCGGTTGGCGTCAACGGCCGGTTCTCGACAGACGAAGCGGGTCAGCCGGTGCTGACCATTCGCATTTCGCTGCTGGAGGCGGCGAACGCGCGGCTGATCAAGATTCGCTTCTTCGACGGCAGAATTGAGACACAGTGGTTCGAATATCCGGGCAAGGCCTATTTAAGCGACGCGCTTTCCGAAGTGAAGGGGCAGAGCGCGCTGATCAGCAGCGTTTTTGAGCGTGCGGACGAGGAACTGCTGCGCTTTCGCATGACGCGCATACTCGAACCGCAGGTCACGCTGCTGGAACGCGGGCAGACGCTGTGACAGCCGACCGAAAACTCCGCGTAAGCGGAAGTGGAATGAAAAGTGAACACTTTTGAAAAAGGTTGTAACTCTTTCAAACTTTTGACACAAACCACTTGAAAAGCGGTCAAAAATCAATATACTGTCCATAGATATTGATTCAAACCTGATTTTGAAACTTTTTATTGATTGAAGCATACGGTGCACGAGAGAACCGGTTCGCGTGCACGCATCCGGGGAGGATACCATGAGAAGAAGAACCGTTCGCATTACGCCGCTTGGGTATATTGTGTTGATCATCATCATTCTGGTGATGCTGGTCGGCATCTATTTTATCGTCTGGTCGATGCGGAACTCGGATAGCAGCGTTGCCGCCGCCAGCCCATCCATTGCGGTAGGCGGGCCTACGCCGACGCCGTCGCTCGCGCCCGTTTCAACCGCGGCAGGCGACACGCAGGCACCGGTCGTAACCACGGCCCCGCAGCAGTCCACCGCGCCCACCGCCGCTTCAACCGTCACCCCCAAGCAGGACGACACGCC